>JALZJP010000251.1 GCA_030859715.1 Chloroflexota bacterium | reverse complement strand
CCGGGGCTCCCAGGTGAATGAGGATGCCCCAGATCTCGTTGTCCGCCGCCACGAGATGGGCGCGGGCGACAAACCGTGCGCCTGGATAGGCGGCCAGGATCGCCCCTGGCTCCATCTCCGCCCCGCTCAAGAACTGGTAGCTTGCCGCCGTCGCCTTGCCCATTCTTCTTCTCCCATCGTCCGCGTGATTGCCACCCACGTATCCCGCAATGGGTCAGAACCTGGACGCCGCGATGGAGAAGCCGCGCAAGGGTGGCACGACCGGGGCATCCCGCGCCATGACCAGGACGCCGAAGCGGCCCATGCCACCGGGATCGATGAGATGGAGCACCGCCGCCCGCGTCTCCAGGTACGCCTGGGCGGTGACGCCGGGCTCCGTTTGCAGCCGGACCAGCAAATCGCCCAACCCCAGGCTGGAGAGGAAGGCGCCCTGCGTGGTGAAGCCGGCGGCGGTCAGGCCGGCGGCTTCCCCGGCCCGGCGCAGGGCGGTGAAATCGACGTGGGCGGTCAAGTCTTGCCGGCCCGGGTGCCGGAAGGGGTCGTCCGAGACGGTGTGCTGGTGGTAGGCGCGGAGGGTTCCCGCCAGGCGGTGCCCCTGGTACAGCTCGGCAGCCTCGTACCCGTAGTCGATCGCGATCAGGTAGCCACGCCCCAGGCCGCGTCCGGCGGCAGCGAACCAGGCGGCGGCGGCGGGGCTGACCTCGATCGTGTCGCCGGCGGCGAGGGTGATGCCGCCGGCTTGCAGCATGCCGTCCGGGTCGCTCGCCCGCGCCTCCGCTGAAAGCTCGCCCTCCTCCTCGGTAAAGGCGCCGTTCCGCCAGATCACGTACCGCTCGCGGAAGCCCGGGCGCGGATCATCACGCCAGACCAGCCGATGCACGGGGAAGGCATCGGCGACCTCGTTGGCGATGATGACGCCGGTGATCAGCGCCGCCGTCCCGCCGGGGTCGACGGTCTCGGTTGTCACCCGCTGGTCCAGGCCGACCTCGCGCATGGCGGCCAACGCCTCGGCCCGGCGATAGGGGTTGGGCTCGATCAACCGGTAGCGCACGGTGCCGGCGAGGGCCGGCGCCGCCTCCGCCAGGCCGGCCAGGATGTCGTAGGCGAGGCCGCCGACGCCGGCCCCGTATTCGCGGATCGTGAACTCGGCCGGCCGCCCCAGGCGCTCCCACAGCTCGGCGACCTGGCGGGCGATGGTGATGCCGAAGACGGGATGCGTCTCCGGCGCGGTCAAAAAATCGCCGCCCCGCCCCGGCCGCCGCTCCGGCGCCAGGTAATAGCCATGCCGCGGATGATAGAGCGCCAGCGCCATAAAGCGGGCAAACGTGATCCGCCCCCCGGCGGTGGCAACTTCGTCGCGAACGATGGCCGTCAGCGGGGTCTCCGTCAGATTCGCTTGGGTGGTCATCTCAGGCGGGGTCGTCTCCATACGCGGCGATTGTACGCCCTGGAACAGGGAGCGGGTGATCGCCGGTCACTCCGCGCCCCGGATGATGTCGCCGGGCCGGATATGGCGGAAATAGACGTCTTGGCCTTGACCTAGGGCGGCCATCCCGGCTGCCATCTCGGCCTCGGCCAGCTCCGGGTCGTCATCCGGGATCAGGACGATCGTGGCCCCCATCGGGATGTCCCGGGCGACCGCCGGATTCGCGGCAGCGCCGCGCACCAGGCCAAAGGTATTGCGGATCATTTGTTCACCCACGGTGTACCCGTCACGATCGCTCGTCACGACGGGTTCGCTGATCTTTGGATCGCTCATGCCCGGCCACCTCGCGCTATGAACCACATGCTAACGATTGGCTGGACTGGTTCGCTCTCGCTCCTCTAGGATAGGGAGAAAATCGGCCACGCTGATGATCTTCAGCGACCCAAGCAGGGGGTCGTCGGAGAGCGCCAGCAGAGCCTTGTCGCCGGTGACCAAATAGCCGGCGTTGCCATCCAGTGCCGCGGCGAGGATGTGTTCGTCGTTGGGGTCGCGCACCGGTACGGGCAACGTTGCCTTTGGGGTCACTGCCGGCACCTTTGCCAGGGCGAGGAAGAGATCCGCTAGTTCCGCCCCCGAGAGAATAAAGCGGCTGATAATGCCCGGCCGACCAAAGACATCAGTCAACTCGTCGTGCTGGCGCTTGGCGATGACGAGGTCGAATTCACCAGATCGCCAGGCCAAGAGCAGCGCATAGGGTTTGCCGCGCTTGAAGATCGTCCCGCTGACGAAGAGGTTAGTATCAATCGTTACCCGCGATCGCGCCGCTCGCGCTCAAACCATTCCTTGCGTACTTCCTCGACCACCTCGGTGATGTACACGAGCTCCGCGTCGGGATCCTTGTCCTGATTGTGAGCGCGGATTCGCTCGGCCGCCTGCCAGAATCGCTCCCGCGCCTCCTGCTGCCGATCGTCGGTCTCAGGGCCGATGACGGCGGCAGCTTCATTCTTCTCCATATCGACTGCCTCCATAAGGGTCTTCTAGAATTCTAGCAGGTCGGCGGCAGCGCACCAGCCTGGCAGCGTATGCTGAGCATGTCCGGCCGCCGGGGTGGCCGATGCCGCGCCGGTTTCTGCGCTTGCTGAGGGGTGCCGACCGCTGATCCGCCGGGTAACCGTTGTTCGGGCGCGGCGGCACAACGATTGACCGGAAAGGAAACGATTCCGATGCAGAGAGCCCGTCGCTGGTTCCGCTTGGTCCCGTCGCTGCTCCTGGCGCTGCTGCTCACCGGCGCCGCCGGCGGAGGGACGGCGCTTGGTCAGGACCTGGCCGCGCTGGAGGAGGTCGCCGCCGAGACGGCGGCATTGCGTGAGCTGCCGCCGGTGGCCGCGCTCGATCCGGTCTTTCTGACCCGCGAGGAAGCCGAGGTCGCGATCGAGGCGCTGCTGCGCGAAGAGTGGGACGAGGCGGGCATCGCGGCGGCGATTCGCTCGGCGGCGGCGCTGGGCCTAGTGCCGGCCGATCTCGACCTCTTGCAGCTCAACATCGATCTGCTCGGCGAAAGCGCCGGCGGCTATTACGATCCGGAGACGGGGAACCTGGTCGTGATCCGGGATGGTAGCTTCGGGGCGCTCGAAGCCTACGTTCTCTCGCACGAGGTGACGCACGTCTTGCAAGCGGAGCATTTGGGGCTCGACGAGCTGATCGACGGCATGGACGACCTCACCGACGATGAGATCCTGGCCCGGGTTGCCCTCTACGAGGGCGACGCCTCGCTGACCTCGATCCTCTACGTCGCCAGCAAGCCGGTCCTGGCCCTCCAACTGGGGGCCCAGCTCGCGACCGGCGGCGACCTGGAGACCGCGGTGTTCGATACCGCGCCGCCGGTGATCTCGCTGGGATTGGTTTTTCCCTATCTGACCGGTACCACGTTCGTCCAATCGCTGTATGAGGATGGCGGCTGGGCGGCGGTCGATGCCGCCTACGCGAACCCGCCCACCAGCACCGAGCAGATCCTGCACACCGACAAATACCTGGCCGGGGCGGAACCGGTGGACGTTGCCTTGCCCGAGGCGATAGCGACGCTCGGTGCGGACTGGGACGCGATTGACGACAACCGGATGGGCGAGTTCCAGATCGCGGTGCTGCTGGCGGATCTCGATCCCGGCGCCGGGCTCAACGACCTGATGGGCACGATCGAGCTGCCGGACGCGGCCAGCGCTGCCGCCGCCGGCTGGGACGGCGATCGCTACCAGCTCTGGACCGATGGCAACGATGGGGAGGCCTTCGTCTGGGCCTCGGTCTGGGAAAGCGAGGCCGAGGCGGAGGAGTTTTTCCTGGCGTTTCGTGCCTATGAAGAAGCACGCCACGACGCCGGGTTCACCTCGGAGCGCCCAGACGACCTGACCCTCGATCTCGACGGCGGCGTGATCCGCCTGGCGCTGACCGGCGATACCGTCTCCTATGTGCAAGCCCCGACCGCCGAGCAGGCCGACCAGATCCTGGGCGCGATGATGAGTGACCAACTGGAAGCCGCCGCCTAGCCAGCAAGGGGACGACACCGTGAACCGGTTGGATCCGGCCCAGCGAGGAGGGGCGGCGATAGGAGTGTTGTGCTACCCGCCCGTGATCCCCGGACGGGCACCGATAGAGCCTGGTCCGTGAGTGTCGATCTCGAAACCGGCGTCACGAGGCGCTCCCCGGCGGCGCGATACCGGCCTGGGTACGGCCGTGGGCCAGTGCCCAGGCTGGGACCAGCGAGTGACGAATGAACGAGTCACGACGCCGATCGTGTGGGACGGCCAACCTGCTGTAACGCTGGCTCAAGCTTCAGCGTATACTCACGCTTATTCTAGTCTTTCTAGTCAGGAGTAAGATCAATGTCCAGTTGGCAAGTGCAGGAAGCAAAATCGCGATTCAGCGAAGTGATTGAACGGGCTATCGAAGAGGGACCGCAAACCATTACCCGCCACGGCACCGAACGCGCCGTTATCTTGTCGATCGCCGAGTATCGCGCGCTCGTCACGCCCAAGCCAGATTTCAAGGCCTATTTGCTCGGCGGTCCAAAAACGGACGACTTCACCATCGAACGAAATCTGGACACTGGTCGAGAAGACGATCTCTTTGACTAGACCGGGACAATATCTCCTCGACGCCAATGTCATCTCAGAAACGCGCCGGGAGCGCGCCGACGCGCGGGTGCTCGCGTTCTTTGCCGCCGTCGATGCGTCGGCTTTGGTCCTCAGCGTCTTGACCATCGGAGAGTTACGGCGAGGCGTTGAACTGAAACGGCGCACTGACCTTGCTACCGCGACCCGCATTGGTGCCTGGGTCGATGGGATCGAACTGTCATTTGCCGACCGAATCCTCCCGGTCGATGCTCGTGTAGCGCGACTTTGGGGAGTACTGTCGGCGGATCGCGGCCGACCGGTCATTGATACGCTGCTCGCCGCCACCGCGCTCGCGCATGACCTCACGCTGGTGACCCGTAACACGAAGGATGTCCAAGGCATCAACGTCGTCGTGCTAGACCCTTGGCAATGGGACACCTGAATCTCGCGTTGGTTCCGGCAACCATCCGTCATGATGGTTCGGCCACGACCTCGTAATGGGCCACGCGATCATCGAACCGGGTCAGGAGCTGCCGTGCTTCAGGGGAAACCACGGCGACCTCGGCATCGACGCCGGCGAACCGCCGGATCGCGGCCATCGAATCGAAGAGGGTGATGGTGACGAGCTCGACGCCGTCGCCGGTGTCGCGCCGGAGCAGGTAGCCACCGCGCGCTCCTTCGATCCGTTGCAGCTTGGGGAAGATCGTCTCGCGGATCAGCGCCTCGTAGGCGTCCGCGTGCTCCGTGGTCGTCCAGCCGCGCCACTGCCGGGCAATCATCCTCGTCTCCTCCGTGCCGGTGTCGCACTACTGATCGAGGTCCGCTCCGCCGTGAGGAAGGTGGGGATGTCGCCGGCGGGATTCCATCCCTTTCCCGTTCTCGCGCATCCATGCTCAGCCCGCGCCCACGACCCACCGGCAGAGATCGTCGCTACGACTATACTGTGCCGGTGCGAGCCCGGCCGGTTTGGTTCACGCACGAACGGTACGTCATCGGTGAAGAGCGCCAGTATATGACCAATCAGATCCTGCAAGTCCTGCTGCTGATCCTGCAACTGCTCACCTGGGCCCTGGTGGGTCGGGCTATTCTCTCCTGGATCGACCCCGGCATGCGGTGGCCGGTCACCCGCGTCTTGAACGACGCGACCGACCCGTTGATCGCGCCGATCCGCTCGATCATCCCGCCGATGGGGATGATCGACCTCTCGTTCATCGTCGCTATCATCTTGCTCCAAGTGCTGCGGCAATTGTTGATTTCGGCCCTGAGCTAGCGGGTCGGGAAAGGGTGCGCCCCATGTCGCGAGTGATGTTCCTGTTCTCGATCCTCTGCACGCTGATCGTGGTGGGGGTCCTGGTCCTGGCGATCCTGTCCTTCACCGGCTCGTTCGTCAACCCGTATATGGACCCCGCGATGTAGCGCGGGCACGACCTGCCCAGCGCCTGCCCGCGCCAAACGAGCACCACGACTCCAGAGATAGAGTGGAGCTGGCGTTGTTCCGCATCGCTGCCCGGTTAGTCCGTCGCCGGGGTGGCGAGGTCGGCCAGGGTTGACGGCGGCTCGTTGGCGGCCAGCAGGGAGGCGGTCAGGATGCGGACCGGCTCGGAGGTGAGATTTGCCCCGTGGTGGACGATGCCGGCCGGCTCGACGAACGAGTCGCCCACGGCAAAGGTCGTCGATTCGCCGGGGCCGAAGGTTTCGTCGGCGCCATTAGCCCGCGTGACCTGGATCTCCCCCGCGGCGACGACGGAGTAGGTCAACGTGCCGGCCTCGATGGTGTTCATCTGGATGCCGGGATGAGTATGGGCGGGTAGCGTCAGGTGAGCTGGGATCGTATAGCGGACAAGCTGGAACAGCTCACCCGGTGCGGTCGCCGGCTCGCTCTCGACCAGCACCTCCCGGACCACGGTCGTCGTCGCGGCCGGCGTGCCGTTGGCGGGCGTCGCATGCTGATTCGCCACGACCACGGGCACCGATGCCAGGGACAAGCTCAGGACGAGCGACACGGCGAAGACCACCGGCTGGATCGGGCGACGCATGAGCAAACACTCCGTTCGACGATCGTGACAAACCGAGGCCGGGGAGCGGGCGCGACGCTTGGTCGCGCCGCGCATCGCGGCAATCAGGACGATGCGGTGATGATAGCAAGTTGGCGGCACTCCGAAGCCCGTGGCGGCAAGCCGAGATGATCGGCGTTGGGGATACGCCATCATCCTGATTGGGCCCGACCGTGGCCGGCGGCGAGGCGAGGGCCGACCCACCCGCCGGCACCCACGTCAACGTCACTCAGGGGCCACCTGGCGGGCGTCCGTCCCCCGGTGCTCGCGGAACCACACCTGGTTGCTGAACGGATCGATCACCGTGAGCACCCGTCCGCGGTTGACGGTCTCGATGCCTGGCTTTCGGTAGGGATAGTTCCTGGCGGTAAGCTCGGACCAGAACGCGTCGATCCCGTGCATCGTGACGTCGGCGGTCGAACCAGGGCTGGCGTTACCATGATGCTCGCTCAGATGCAGGGTCAGGCCGGAGCGGGAGACCTGGGCATAGAGCGGGGCGAGGCTGGTGAATCGATGTTCCCAATCGAGTTGGAAGCCGAGCTTGCAAAGACAGAAGTCTTTCAATTAATACCAACATCGGGTGATCACTTGTGCTATCGAAACGCGGCGTCCGCGACGCGCTGGACTGAAAGTCCGCGCTGAGCACCGAAAAGTCCTTTCAGGACTGGGAACGCGGGAGCCGCTGGAATCCGCAAGTGATCAGCCGAAGTTGGTATAACTGCCTGGATCCGGGTTCAGAGTGCCGTTCATGCTTGGGGTAGTTCATTCTAGAAACAAAGGGTGTCACTTGGAACTCTCTGGGCCGGTCCAGTAAGCAGCATTCACTGGCCCGTAGAGTTCCACATGCACCAGTCCTGGCTCGCGCCGCATCTGATCGATCTCGCTTAGAGCGGTCGCCCGCGCTGTGTCCTCCAAGTTCCTCCTCTGAGTTCTTGTCTTGGAGCCCCAGAGCACAAGACTTGCGAATGTCGCCAATGAAGGGAGTGCGTCTTCCAGAGGCACGATTTCGTCAGGGACCGGACTGGGCAGATCGGCTAACGCGCCGTCGAGTCCAGCAACACGAGTGACGATACCCACGGCGGGAGACAACATGTATTTAGCATAACCCAACAATCGAGACCGGAGGCGCACAGTTTCCCATTCATCCTGTCGCCCGAGCATCGATACCCCGAGGGGAACGAGGAATTCGTACAAGTACGTCTCTAAGACGCGTAGCTTGCGTCTCGCCTCCACTACATCATTGTCCGAATTGCTCCCAAAGTATCCTCGCACAAACGTGTCGAATGGTTCACTCCGGCGGATAGTCCAGACTTGCTCCGGAGTCAGGGAAGCGACAACGCTGAACAAGCGCATATGTCCATCCGCCACCGAACCCTCGACTGTCGCCGAATCAAATACAACTCGATCGGTCAGTGTCTGAAATGGGGATACAGTTCGGTGAGTCCGATCTACGCTTCGACTCACTGAGGTAGGGTAGCTTGGATGTATCCCGAGGCCTTGCGCAATGATCCCTAGCGAATTGACGGTCATCTGAGTTCGGATCTGTTGTGCGCGAGTCTCGTCTCCCTTGGACTCCAGCCGCTTGGCAAACTTCCAGAATTCTGTTTGCTGCACAAGCCTCTGTCCCCGCCCCCGCATGGATCGGGGAACGAATTTCACAAGCTCCATACTCGTTTCCCCTAGACCAACTTCACGCCAGTACTCGGGGTTTAGCCATTCCGTCCTTCCAAGGAAGTCAGTTAGTTCCCGGTTCTGGCTCGTTTGCGTATGAGCCATTTGAGGGCGGGTATTGTCCAACTCTGCAGCATCTACTGCCACGCGAGTGAAGTTGGAATGTGTCCAGTTACCACCTTCCTCCAACATCCTTACGAGCCTCTGAAACGAAGTAGCGCCTTCACGCATCGCTGGAATGATCGATCCGTCGCTAAGAAAAACCCTATAGTCCGGCTCTCTTCGGATAAGTTCTATGAATGATGCATTCAATAAGAGCACTGTATCGCAAGCAAACAGCCGTCGATGTGTCAAGAGATGATAATTAAGGTTAGCCTTGACTTGTGTAAGTCGGAACAAGAGTTGCTCTGCACGCGATTTGCTTGCCACGATGTCCGGTAGGATGATGTGGAACGCGTGGTCTCCGGCAGCCCAGAAGACATCGTATTGGTTTGGCGGTTCGGAGATAGCGGTCAGTTCCATCTAGGCAACCCTGACCATACATTCCGGACTCGATGACTCGCAATGACGGCATGGCGCCGGCCTTCTACCTCAAGCATACGTGTACATTATCGGTTTGGATGCACCGTTCAACGGATGGCTTCGGCCTTGTGCAGTGGCCATTTCCACGCTGGGTTCTATGCGGGCAGGTCAACGTCCTTTTCCGTTGGGGCGGCCCTGAGAATCAACACGGTCGTTTCGAAGCCCATACCCGACGGTGATCAGTGACCAGCGTGGCCGACATCGGGCTTGCCCGCAAGGTAACTCCTATCTGCTCTGCCGACCTAGTCAGCGAAGAACAGGCGAAAACGGTGACGGCTCAGGACAAGCTGCGTCAGCCCTCTGTGCTCGATCACTTGCCGCACGCGGGCCACGGGTCGTTGACGGGCATTGCTATCGCTGATCGACTGCGAATGGCAGTCTCCGTCAGTGCAGGCTCAGCATGACTGTTGTGGATGCCGGCGCGGGCTCGGTGTCGAAGCCGACGAGCTGCATCAGGTACGGGACGGTGGCGGCGCCTCGGGGTGAGAGCGATAGAGGAACTGTTCGATCCTACGGGGACGACGAAGTACCGTATCATTCGGACGATTCAGGGGAGATCCGGTGAACGACGATCTACCGTCCGATAGCCAAGTGGATTACCAGTCATCGGCAATCGATGCCCTCTTCGCGGGTCCCAGGACCGAGCTGCTGTCCGAGGGCCAAACGATTTTTGGTGATGACCTGACAACCGTCATCGTGACGGGAACATGGTCTCCCACGAAACGGCACGGTACGGTGGAGCGGTCGATGACCGACAGCCAAGAAATCGTCCCGCGGAACGCGGTCAAAATCGCCGAAGCATTGATCACGGAAGAAGCGCCCGCGACGATTCAAGCTTGGTTCGTCGGGAGGAATCCCCTTCTGCACGGCCGTGCCCCGGCAAACGCGGTCAGTAGGGCGCTGGCTGCCGTGCGGGAAGCCGCCGAGCAACATTGCGGTGCCCGGTCAGACCCGGGCGCATCCATCCTGGGTACGTGGGTGTCTACGTGGTCGCCTGGTCAGATCAGGCCGTGCTGGACCGCGACCGCGATCGCCTGGCGCCGGTTGCCGACCTCCAGCTTTGCCAGGATCTGGGCGACGTGGCCCTGGACCGTGCGTGGGCTAAGAAACAATCGCCCGGCAATTTCCTGATCGGTCAACCGCTCGCCAAGCAGGCCCAGCACCTCCCGCTCGCGCCGGGTCAGCTCCGAATCGCGCCCGGGGGCGGCGACCGTGGAGAGCCGGTCCGGCGCCGCGGACGCGACGCCGAGCCCGGGGTCGGCGGCGCCGGTCGCGCGCCAGATCGCCGTCACCGCCGGCTCGCCGATCACCGCGGTCGCCACGTCGTGCGCCGTCGCCACCGCTTGCGCGGTGCTCAGGAATTGGCCCGCGGGTCGAATCTCGGCGAAGCCCGCCGGCCCCAGGTCGGCATTGAGCCGGGCCACGCACCACTCGTTGATCGCGCGCTCGCGGGGATAGACGGCGCCCGGATACCGGCGATCCAAGGTGTCGGCGGCGCCGATCAGGTAGGCAGCGCGGGATGCCTGACCGGTCCCGGCCGCCAGTGCCGCCACCGCCCAGAGCACCCGGGCCAGAAATCCCCCGACGAAGTGCGGCCAGGTCAAGGCCACCGTCTCGGTCAGGTAGTGGGCGGCCTGGGGCCTCTCCTGGCGGTGGAGATGGGTGATCGCCAGGCCACACATGACATCGGTTCGGCTCCAGGCGTCGCCAAGCTCGCGCTCGAGCTGGAGCGCAAGCTCAAAGCGGTCAATCGCCTCATCCAAGTCCCCGGCCGTCAGCGCCACGTCACCGAGATTGCCAATCGTGATGGCGACCATGAGCGAGCTATCCCGATAGCCGGGGCCCAGGCCCCGGCAGATCAGCTCGGCTTCCGTCGTCAGGGCCCGGGCCCGCGGCAGGTCTCCTTCACGATACGCGAGCAGGCCGCACTCGACCAGCGCCTCGACCAATCGCCAATCGTCTCCCGCCGCCCGGGCCAGCGCCAATCCCCCGTCGAGCATGAGCGAGGTATCCGCGTCCGCACCCTGGAAGAGCGCCAGCATGCCGGCGGCGCTCCGGGTGCGGGAGCGGATCACCATCGGCACCCCCTCCTCGTGCGCCATGGCGCGGGCGAGCCAGCGGCGCCCCTCCTCATATTGGCCCCGGGGAAACCAGAACGTGTACAGCGCGGCGCCCAGGACGTTGAGCGACACGGCATCGTGCGCCTGGTCGAACCAGGCCAGGGCCTGGCGAATGTTATCTTCGTCCGCCGCGAGCACGCTCATCCAGGCGATGTTGCCGGGCACGGCGTGAGCGAGATCTAGGCTGGTGACCAGCTGCCAGATCCAGGCCGCGTGCTGCCCCCGAGCGGCGGTTTCCTCGTCCGCGGCGGCAAGCCGCTCCAGCCCGAAGGCCCGGATCGACTCCAGCATCCCGTAGCGTGACTCGTCGCTGGTCCCGTCGTCGATCCGGCGGATGAGGCTCTGATCCAGGAGCCGGCCAAGGCCGTCAACCATCTCCATCGGGGTCGTGCCGGCGAGGGACGCGGCGGCCTCCAGCGTGAAGTCGCCGACAAAGACGGCGAGGGCGCGAAACAGCGCTTGATCGTCAGGGCTCAGCAGGTCGTAGGACCAGGCAATGGTAGCCCGCATGGTCTGGTGCCGGGAGGGGAGATCACGGGCGCCACCGGTCAGGAGGTGGAGACGATGGCTGAGGCGGGCCAGGAGGGCAGCCGGTGGCAGGAGCTTGATCCGGGCCGCCGCCAGCTCGATCGCCAGGGGCAGCCCATCCAACTGCCGGCAGATCTCCCCCACCACGCCGGCCGTCGCCTCGGTCAGGGCGAAGCTCGGACTAACGGTTGCGGCCCGCTGGCAGAACAAGTCGACGGCGGCCGTCGCGGCCACGTCGGCCACGGTCCGCTGCTCGGGGGTGGGCAGCTCCAGCGGCGGCAGCGGCAGCTCGTGCTCATCGCGCAGATGCAGTGGCGCCCGGCTGGTCGCCAGCACCTGGAGGGCGGGACAGCCGCGCAACAGGATGGCCACCAGGTCGGCCACCGCGGGCACCAGGTGCTCGCAGTTGTCAAGCACCAGGAGGAGATGGCGGGAGCGCAAGACGAGGGTCAGCGTTTCGATCAGGGGCCGGTCGCCCGGATCGGTGATGCCGGCGGCCATCGCGACCGTCGCCGGCACCTGGTCGGTATCGACCAGGGATGCCAGCTCGACCAGCAGCGTCCCATCGGCAAACGCGCCGGCAACCGTATCGGCCACCGCGAGCGCCAGCCGTGTCTTGCCGATCCCACCGGGTCCCGTCAGCGTCAGGAGCGGGACGGCGGTGGCGAGCAACAGGGATTGGGCGGTGGCCAGCTCGTGGCCCCGCCCGATCAGGGGCCCACGCGATCCTGGGAGGGGCTGGGCGTGCTCACCACGCGGGGCAGACGACATGGGGAGCTCCGGCTGATGGCGCGCGCCATGAGATTCCGGCGCGATGTTGCCATCAGTCTAGCAGCCAACCGCCGGCGGCGGCCGGAACCACGCGGAGACAGCATCGCCACATTGGCGGATGAGATGGCCCTGCCGCCGGGCGGACCTACGCTCCGCCGCGTTCATCGGGGCCCTGCCCGATCCCTGTCACGACTGATGGCGACACCAGCGGTCCCGAACCCAGATCCAGAAATGGTTAATTTTCCCCATGTGCCCACACCGTCCCGCTCCTATCCTGGACACCGGTTAGAGACGAGTCGGAACGGAGGTCACCATGCACCACGACCGCTTTGACGTTGTTGCTCGCATCGTCGGGCTCCGCCTCGCCGCGGCGGCCCTCGTCCTGCTGGGGTTGCTCACCGGGTTCGTCGGGATGGCCAACGCGGGGGCGCAGCCCGCCCCCGAGCCATCAGCTTTCCCCTCTGCCGACATCGAGCTTCGCGTCCACTC
>JALZJP010000249.1 GCA_030859715.1 Chloroflexota bacterium | reverse complement strand
CTCATGAGCGTGATCTCCGAGGCGGCGCTTGGACCAGAGCCGGGGGTGGCGTTCCGCGACCCTGAATTCTCGACCCGCGACCGGTCGCGGTGGTGGGGCGAAGCGTTCCCCCTGACCGTCGACTGGATCTATCCGGTCCTCACTCCCGAGGACAAGGAGATGATCCGTCAGGTCTTCGTACGCTGGGTGGATGAGAACATGAACGCGGCGATTACGGGGTCGTTTGACCACCCCCAACCGGTCGGCGTCGTCAACGATCCGGACCTGCTTGCCGATCCGATCGCTGTCCGCTGGGCCGGCAACAATTACTTCACCGCCCACATGCGCAACATCGGCCTGATGGCCCTCGCCTTCGATGCGGCCGATGACCCGGACGGGGCGCTGACTGGCGCCCTCGAGCGCGCCACCGGCGCCTGGCTCTACATGACCAACTATCTCCTGCTCGGGGATTCTCGGGGCGGGCTCACCCCCGAGGGCTTCGAGTACAGCCCGCAGGCGATCGGCTACATCGCCCAGTTCTTGCTTGCCCTGCACACCGCCGGTCGCGATGACCCGGCGATCGCCGGGTCGCAGGTTGTCCTCCCCGACAACCCGTTCTGGGACGAGATCGTCCCGGCCCACCTTCACTCGCTGAGCCCGCTTGCCACCCCGGTGACCGATCCCGACTGGGCGTGGGTGAGCCCGGTCTACCAACCGGCCTGGTACGGGGACGGCCAGCGCTACTGGGGGCCGGACTTCATTGGCGTCTTCGGTCCGCTTGGCTGGTACGACGACCTGACCGGCAACCCGTCGCGGCTGGAGGCGCTCCGCTGGATCCAGACGCATCTCCCGCCCGGAGGACCGGAGCTGTTGGTCCCGTTGCGGGTCGGCGATGGGGAAAGCTTCATCCAGAACATCCTCTACTTCCTGCTCTTCGACCCCGATGCGCCCGAGCCGGCCGACCCTCGGCCAAGCACGCCGCTCTCTCACTTCGCGGCTGGCATTGGCCGCTCCCTGCACCGGACGAGCTGGGAGGAGGACGCGACCTGGTTCACCTATGCCCTTGGTTGGAACTCGATTGATCATCAGCACGCCGACGGCAATCAGTTTGAGTTCTATCGGCGCGGAGAGTGGCTAACGAAGGAGCGAACCGGCTACGGCTTCAACATCGGCTGCTCTGACTACCACAATACCCTGGCCCTGGAGAACGATCCGCCGGATCGCGGGAGCGATCCGACCGGCTTCCCAGCCATTGTCGGGAGGCGCGGGTCACAGTGGATTTATGTCGCCACGGGCGATCCCATCATCCTGGCGCGGAGCACCGGCAGCGACTACGTCTACTTCCTGGGCGATGCCACGAACCTCTACAACTCCGAGTACGAGCTGTCGACCGACATCCAGCACGCCAGCCGGTCGATCGTCTGGCTGCCGCCCGATCACATCGTCGTCTACGACCGGGCGGCCTCACTGACCGAGGGCCGATTCAAACGTTTTTGGCTGAACCTGCCGGCGCCGGCCAGCGTGGCGGGCAAGGCGTCGACCATGACGACGGAGGGAGGACAACAACTGGTAATCACCACGCTGCTGCCGGCCGCCGCCGAGATCACGAGCGAACCGGCCGAGCCGCTGGAAGCGGACCAGGAGCCGGCAACCAACGAGCCGATGCGGTTCCGGCTCCGGGTGGAGGCGCCCGGTGGTCCGAGTCAGGCTCGCTTCCTCCATGTGCTGCAGGGAGCTGACGCCGATGTCACCGCCGACCAACCCGTGCTGATCGAGAGCGGCGGGACGCCGTTTGCCGGGGTCATCGTTGCCGCGACCGCCGTGCTGTTCCCAGTCGACCTTGACGGTACCGTGGAGGAGTTGACCTATTCCGCCCCGGTGGGGACAACCCGGCACCTAATTACCGGCCTCGTGCCCGAGGCGGACTACACCGTGACGTTGTTGCGCCCGGACGGGGATCAGCAGCTAACGATCCGGCCGGGGCCAGGACTGCGCGCCGACAGCGGCGGCCTCCTGATCCTGAACCTGCCCGGGTAGGATCGCCCTGGGGAGAACTGGCGGGGCCGGGTGGGCTGCTCCCGCGCTGAGCCGCCGTTCCGTTGGTCGAGCGCCCGGTTGAGCGTGGCGCGGGAGATCCCGAGCGTGCGGCAGATCGTGGCGATTTCCGTTGGTTTGGTTTCGTAGAGCGGCCGCGCCAACGCCGCCTCGAGTCCGCCAGCGGCGGGCGGTGGCGTAACCACCCCGGCGTCCGCCTGGGCCATCCCGCGTTAGGAGGACACACTGCCCGTCGTGCTCATCAACAAAAATGCTTAATTTTCACCATGTGCATCACCGCACCGCCTGCTAGGGTGGAGATCGGGCGTTCGTGGCACGAGGCACGGGCGGTCGCCTCGACGCCCCGGCTCGTGCCGGCCGGCGTAGGGCGTGGTGATTGGTCCTGTCGTATGGGACCGACGTTCGACCTTGTTCGCTTGTTTCCGATTAGGAGTGACGACTATGGACACGCTCACGGCAACTCAACCGGTCTCGCCGGGGCTCTTCGTCTCGTCCCACTCAGGGCCGCGCATCGCCGCGGCGGCCCTCGTCCTGCTGGGGTTGCTCACCGGGTTCGTCGGGATGGCCAACGCGGGGGCGCAGCCCGCCCCCGAGCCATCAGCTTTCCCCTCTGCCGACATCGAGCTTCGCGTCCACTC
>JALZJP010000245.1 GCA_030859715.1 Chloroflexota bacterium | reverse complement strand
CTGCTGCCGCGGGGACGGGCGGCCGCCCAAGAGGGCGTCACCCTTACCCTCGTTGCCTACTCCACCCCACGGGAAGCCTACGAGGAGATCATCCCGCTCTTCCAGGCGACCGAAGCGGGGACCGGTGTCACCGTTGAGACCTCTTTCGCCTCGTCCGGCGAGCAGAGCCGGGCGGTCGAAAGCGGACTGCCGGCTGACATCGTCGCCCTGTCGCTGGCCCCCGACATCGACCGCCTGGTGCCGCTCGGCCTGGTGGCCGAGGACTGGGCGGCGGACGAATTCAATGGCTTCGTCACCATCTCGGTCGTCGTCTTCGCGGTTCGCCCCGGCAACCCGAAGAACATCCAGAGCTGGGACGACTTGCTGCGCGACGACGTGCGGGTGATCAACCCCAACCCGCTGACCTCCGGTGGCGCCAAGTGGAACATCCTGGCCGGCTACGGCGCCCAGCTCGAAGCCGGCCTGTCCCACGACGAGGCGGTCGAGTACCTGCGCCAGCTCTTCACGCGCATCCCGGTCCAGGACAAGAGCGCTCGCGAGGCGCTTAACACGTTCTTCGGCGGCCTGGGCGACGTCATGCTCGGCTATGAGAACGAGGTCATCACCGCTCAAGGCGCGGGCGAAGAGATCGACTACGTGCTGCCGGCCGGCACGATCCTGATCGAGAACCCGGCCGCCCTGGTGACGGAGAGCGCCAACCCGGACCAAGCCGTCGCCTTCCTCGACTTCATCCGCGGCCCCGAAGCGCAACGGGTCTTCGGGGAGAAGGGGTACCGCCCGATCGTGGCCGAGATTCTGGCCGAGTTTGATTACGCGACGCCGGAGCAACTCTTCACCATCGCTGATCTCGGTGGTTGGGAGGCGGTCGATGCCCAATTCTTCGACCCCGACAGCGGCATCGTGGTCGCGGTCCAGCAGCGGTGAGCGCCGCCGCCGGCTCGTTCGACGCCGCGGCCCCCGGCGGCGCCCCGCCCACCGTGCCCCGCTTCGCGGCGGGCGTCTTCGCCGCTCCCTTGATGCGGAGCGCGGTCACCGCCTACCTGACCCTGATCGTGTTGATTCCGCTGGCCGCGGTGATGCTGCGCTCCAGTGCCGGGGGTTGGGACGGCTTCGCCCGGGCGGTGACCGCGCCACAAGCGGTGGCCGCCCTCCAGCTCAGCCTGGTCGCCTCGGCCGCCGTCGTCCTCATCAACGCGGTGGTGGGCACGGTGATCGCCTGGGTTCTGGTCCGGGACGACTTTCCCGGCAAGAGCGTGGTCAACGCCCTGATCGACCTCCCCTTCGCCCTGCCGACGATCGTCGCCGGCCTGACCCTGGTCGCCCTCTATGGGCAGGGCAGCCCGCTCGGCTTCAACCTCGCCTTTACCCGGGCGGCGGTCTTCCTGGCCCTCCTCTTCGTCACCCTGCCCTTCGTGGTGCGGGCCGTGCAGCCGGTCCTGGCCGAGCTGGACCGGGAGATGGAAGAGGCGGCCCTGGCCCTCGGCGCCAGTCATCTGACCACCTTCCGCCTGATTATCCTGCCGAACCTGCTGCCGGCAATGTGGGCTGGCATCGGCCTCGGCTTTGCCCGCGCCATCGGCGAGTTCGGCGCCGTCGTCCTCATCTCCGGCAACATCCCGTTCAGCACCGAGGTCGCCGCCGTCCGCATCTTCTCCCAAGTCGAGGCCAACAACGAGCCGGCGGCGGCGGCCATCGCCGTCGTCCTCCTCCTCTGCTCGCTGGCAGTCTTGCTGGCGATCGCCGCCCTCGAGCACCGGAGCCGGAAGCACGAGTCGTGAGTCGTCAACGGAGCCGCCAGCATGATCGGGAAATATGGGTTGCGTCTCGTTGCGCTTGGCTACCTGGGGATGCTGATCGCGGCGCCGGTCGGCATCATGCTGTGGAGCACCTTCAGCGGCGGCTTGGAGCCGGTCTGGGAGTCGCTGTCGCGCCCGAACTTCATCAGCGCCCTGGCCTTGACCCTGAAGATCGTGGCGATCACGGTGCCGCTGAACACCGTCTTCGGCATCCTCTTCGCGCTGGTGATCGTCCGCCACCGTTTTCGCGGCAAAGCGATCCTGAGCGCCCTGCTCGATCTTCCGCTCGGGGTCTCGCCGGTGATCGTCGGACTGGCCCTGATCATTGTCTACGGCCGCCGGGGCGAGATCGGCGGCTGGCTGGCGGAGTATGGCATCCGGGTCATCTTCGATACCCCCGGCATGGTTCTGGCAACGATGTTCGTCTGCATCCCCTTCGTGGCGCGCGAGGTGATCCCGGTCCTGCGCGAGGTCGGCACCGACCAAGAACAGGCCGCCAGCACCCTCGGCGCCTCCGGCTGGCAGACGTTTTGGCTGATTACGCTGCCGTCGATCCGGGCCGGCATCGCCTTCGGCGTGGTCCTGACCACGGCCCGCGCCCTGGGCGAGTATGGAGCGGTGGCGATCGTCTCCGGCCGGCTGGCCGGCCGCACCGAAACGCTCACCCTCCACGTCGAGGAACGGTTCCAACTCTTCGACCTGACCAGCGCCTATACCACCTCGCTGGTGCTGGCGGCGATCGCGTTGCTGACGCTCGTTTTCATGCACCGGCTGAAGCCAGGGGGAGCAGATTAATGGGAATCGCGGTTCGCCAGCTGTCGAAGGACTTTGGCGCTTTCAAGGCGCTCGATAACGTCTCGGTCGAGATTCCGGACGGCTCGCTGACCGCCCTCCTCGGCCCCAGTGGCAGCGGTAAATCGACCCTGCTGCGGGTGATCGCGGGGCTGGAGAAACCCGACAGCGGCGAGGTCACGATCGGGGGCGAGGTCGCCACCGGGTTGCCACCGCAACGCCGCAACGTCGGCTTCGTCTTTCAGCACTACGCCGCCTTCAAGCACATGACGGTGCGCGACAACGTCGGCTTCGGCCTCCGCATCCGGAAGCGGCCGAAAGCGGAGATCCGGGCCCGGGTGGACGAGCTGCTGCATTTGGTCCAGCTCGACGGCTTCGCCGGGCGCTACCCGGCCCAGCTTTCGGGCGGCCAGCGGCAGCGGATGGCCCTGGCCCGCGCCCTGGCGGTGGAGCCGCGGGTCTTGCTGCTGGACGAGCCGTTCGGCGCCCTCGATGCCCGGGTCCGCGAGGAGCTGCGCGACTGGCTGCGGCGATTGCACGACCAGGTCCATGTCACCACCGTGCTGGTGACGCACGATCAGGAGGAGGCGATGGAGGTCGCCTCCAACATCGTGGTGATGAACCACGGCCGGATCGAGCAGATCGGCACCCCCGCCGAGCTGTATTCCGTCCCGGCCACCGAGTTTGTGATGGGCTTCGTCGGCAAGGTCAACCGCCTGGGCGACGCCTACATCCGGCCGCACGAGGTCGTCATTTGCGCCGCCGGCACCCCCGATTGCGAGCCGGCGACGGTGACCCGGGTCCTCTCACTCGGCTTCGAGACCCGGGTCGAACTGACCGTGCCGGACGGGCGGCGGATGTGGGCGCAGCTCACGACGCCGGAGGCGGAGCGGTTGGGCCTGACGGCCGGCCAGCCGGTCGGAGTCGATCTCAGCCGGGGCCGCACGATCGGCTGGCAGAGCAGCGGCCGCAAGTCCGCCCCCTTCCCTGTCCGCCGCCTCGACGAGCCGCGGAGCATCGCCCGCGACGCCTGACCGAACGGCCCCGGCGCCGCCGGACTCCGGTCCGTTCGAGGCAGCAAGTATCGCGACCGGCACCAGCCACGGTTGGTGCCGATTTGCCTTGCCCGTGACTCGCGGTCGACCCGCGTCACGCCCACCGATCTTGATTCGGTTCATGCCGCGGCGCGATCCGAATCCTTGACCCGAGCGGAGGGCGAAGGCCCCGTCGTCGCGGTTGGCATCGTTCCTGAGCATGAGGTGGCGGGATCGACGGGAATGGTATGGGCCGGCGTGATGAAGCGTTGGTGGCAACTGCACCGACGCCCGCGCCGAGAACCAGACCCGCGCCAGCGCCATTCGTGTTGCCCGCCGCATCCACGATGCGGGGATCGGCCCGCGAGCGCCCTCTGGTCGGCTGTCGAGTGGGCGGACAACCGCTGGGTGTGGAACCTTCGTGCTCGGATGCCGGGCTCGAGGCCGTGTCAAGGTCAGGCGCCGGCGGGCACACTGCCGGTGCCGTCGCTCACCGCCGCCTCATAGGCGGCGCGCAGTTGTTCGCTTGCCCGCGGGGCGTCGGCGTCGGGGCGCGGCACACCGAGGTGGAGCTCGCGCAACTCGTCCATCATCGCCGCCACCAGCTCGGGCCCTCCGTCGCGGAGCAGCTCAGCGCGAACTCGCAACCGGTGCTCGCCGTCGCGGTGAGCCAAGCCCCAGTTGCCGAGCGCGACCATGATCGGCAGCACCTGGATCCCCGCCTCGGTGAGCGAGTACGCCGCCCGCTGCCCACGGCGGGCGGTGTCGCGGGACAGCAGCCCGGCCGCCACGAGCTGCTTGAGGCGGCTCGCGAGGATGTTGGTGGCGATGCCCTCCTCAGAGCCGGCGACAAGCTCGCGGAAGTGGCGGCGGTTGCCGAACATGATGTCGCGCAGGACGAGGATCGCCCACGGGTCGCCGAGCACCTCGACGGCGGCGTTGATCGCGCATCCTGAACGCGGGGGAGGATCCGTGCGATCCTCTTCAAGTGCTTGCAATCTACCACTGCTTTCGCTACAATGCGGCAATGCAGTTGCAAGTTGCAACTACTGTTCGTGGAGGAGGGTAACATGTCCCAGGCCCGCGTGCATAACCTCTCAATCTCGCTCGACGGGTTCGCCACCGGCGACGGCCTCACGCTCGACGCCCCGTTCGGGCACGCCGGGGAGCGTCTGCACGAGTGGATGTTCTCAACCCGGTTCTGGCGTTCGATGGTCGGCGAAGCCGGTGGCAGCACGGGTGTCGACCACGCCTTCGCTGAGCAGAACGTACTCAACATCGGCGCCGAGATCATGGGCCGGGGAAAGTTCGGCCCGCCTCAGACGGGTCCGTGGACCGGTCTCGGCACCGACGAGGAGTGGCGCGGCTGGTGGGGGCCGAACCCGCCGTTCCACACGCCAGTGTTCGTGCTCACTCACCACTCGCGCCCGTCGATCGAGATGGAGGGCGGCACCGTGTTCCACTTCGTCGATGCCAGTCCACACGAGGCGCTCGACCTCGCCCGTCAGGCGGCCGGCGACCTCGATGTGCGCATCGGCGGCGGCCCGACGACGGTGCGCGACTTCCTCGCCGCCGACCTCATCGACGCCCTCCACGTCGTGCAGGTGCCGATCCTGCTCGGCCGCGGCGTCCGCCCGTGGGACGGTCTAGAAGGCATCGAGGAGCGCTTCGACATCGAGGTCGTCTCGTCACCGAGCGGCGTCGCGCACATGACGTTCACGCGCCGATAGGCGATCGCGCTAGCAGCAACCGAGAAGGTCGACTGAGGACAGGACTCGCTCAGGCGCCGACGTAGGCCGCGAGGTGCTCGCCGGTGAGGGTGGAACGGGCGACGACGAGATCGTGCGGTTTTTGACCATGATCGGTCCGGGCGGCGTCGGCAAGCATCGGCCGACGCCGCGGGCATGTCACACCGCCGCCCCGATCATTGCCCCGCGCTCAGACCTTGCAATGACCCCATCATCCACGTTCGTGCCTTGACAGGCATATAACCCATAGTGCATACTTGATTCATGCAGTCGACCTTCGCCGTCCTCGCCGAACCGAACCGCCGCCGCATTCTGGACGAGCTGTGCCAGGGTGAGCGCAGCGTCGGCGAGTTGGTGGAGAGCCTCTCGCTGAGTCAGCCCGCCGTCTCCAAGCATCTGCGCGTGCTGCGGGAGGCGGACCTGGTGGCCTCGCGGGTCGACAAACAGCATCGCCGCTACCGGCTGCGGCCGGAGCGGCTGGCGGAAATCGATACCTGGCTGGCGCCCTACCGCCGCTTCTGGGCGGATCGGTTGGACGCCTTACAGGCCCATCTCGATGAGGAGCAAGCGTGACACGGCACACTGATCAGACGGAACGCTCGCGCTATGGCACGGTGCATGAGCACGCGGAGGGCTACCAACTGCGGTTCGAACGCCAGCTGCTCCACCCGGCAGAGAAGGTCTGGGCCGCGTTGACCGACCCCGCGCGGTTGGCGCAATGGCTGGCCCCGGGCGAGCTGGAGCTGACGTTGGGAGGGCGGGTCTCTCTCGCCTTCACCGACGGCGACGGCGTCATCGACGGCCGGGTGACCGCGATCGCCCCGCCCCGGTTGCTGGAGTTCACCTGGACGGATAAGGACGACGATCTCGGGTTCGTGCGTTGGGAGCTGATGGCCGACGACGGCGGCACCCGTCTCGTCCTGACCCACACCCTCCCCGAATCGGCACGCCCATTTGTTCTCCCGTCGCTGGCCGGGTGGCACTTGATGCTCGAGCGGTTGGCGGCTCTGCTCGACGGCCAGCCCTTGCCCCTCTCGGGAGAACGCTGGCAAGCGTTCCACGACCACTACGCCCGAGCGGGGGTGATGGGTGCATAGCCCGGAATAGACGGAGGTTGAGAGTAATGACGCGGCACATGATCGGTACGCGCGAAACGTGGCTGGCGGCTCGGCTGGAGCTGCTCGAGCAGGAGAAGGAGCTCACGCGGCGCGGCGACGAGGTGGCGAGGCGGCGGCAGGAGCTCCCCTGGGTACCCATCGACAAGGAGTACCGCTTCGACACCGCCGAGGGCGGCTCCTCGCTGGCGGACCTGTTCCGCGGGCGCTCGCAGCTCCTCGTCTACCACTTCATGTTCGGACCGGACTACGCCGCCGGCTGCCCGTCCTGCTCGGCGATCGCCGACGGGTTCAACGGGATCGTGCCTCACCTGGCCAACCATGACGTGATGCTCTGGGCGGTGTCGCGGGCGCCGCTCGCGAAGCTGCAGGCGTACAAGCGGCGGATGGGGTGGACGTTTCCCTGGGCGTCTTCGTTCGGTAGCGACTTCAATTTCGCTTTCAACGCCTCGTTCACCGGCGAGGAACTGCGCGACGGGGCCGAATACAACTTCCGCCGCGAGCCGGCGTGGCAGCCGCATGAGGGCGCGGAGGATGGCGACGAGGGAGGCGAGGCCAGGCTCGCGGCCATGACCGGAACCGACGTGGCCACGTACGCGCGCGAGCGGCCGGGCGTGAGCGCCTTCGCGCTCGCGGACGGCGTCGTCTACCATACCTATTCCGCCTATTCCCGCGGCGTCGACGGCCTCTGGGGCATGTACCAGTGGCTCGACCGCGCCCCCAGGGGACGCAACGAGACGGGCGTCTGGTGGCGCCGCCACGACGAGTATGAACAGGGCGAAAGCGCCAACCGCACACCCGGCCAGCGCCGGGTGTGACCGAGACCCGGAGGTACACCGATGACGGATCAAGCACCAGTCGAAACGACGAATCTCGGCCCAGGCTCAAATTGGGATACGCCTACCGACGAGCCCGCGATCCCGTGGAGCCGGGTGCGCGATGCGCTCACGGCCCCTTCGCCGGCGGACCAACCAGGCGGCTACTTCCCCAGCTATCTCGGCACCGTCCGGCCAGACGGCCGCCCGCACGCCACCGGCGTCGGCGTCCGCTGGCACGGCGGCGACCTATACTTCCTGAGCGGACCGGGCACCCGCAAGTCGCGCAACCTGGCGGCCAACCCGGCCTGCACGGTCGCCATGCGCCTGCCGGACGGGCTCGACCTGGTGCTCGACGGCGAGGCGGCCCCGGTCGACGACCCGGCGCTCCTCGAGGCCGTGGGCGAGTTGGTCCGGCAGTCGGGCTGGCCGGTAGAGCCCACCGCCGGCGGCTTCACGGCCCCGTTCGGGCCCTGGGGCGGCGGTCCACCGCCGTGGCCGCTCTACCGCTTCGTCTTCCACACCGCGATTGGCCAAGGTGACCCGGGCGCCACCCGCTGGCACTTCGTCCGCTAACCGGCGCCCGGAAGTCGTGTCATTCTGAGCGCCAGCGAAGAATCTCGCGTCGGCACAACGGTGCGTTGGCGCCGTCGAGACGCGTCACCCCGTTCACTTGCCGCATGACACGACTTCCGGGCGCCGATAGCACTTAGGCCCCACGCATGGCGTGGCGAGGCGTCCTCGGTCAGGTGCCGACGTAGGCCGCGAGGTGCTCGCCGGTGAGGGTGGAACGGGCGGCGACGAGGTCGGCGGGTGTGCCCTCGAAGACGATCCGGCCGCCGTCGTGGCCGGCGCCGGGACCGAGGTCGACGATCCAGTCGGCGTGCGCCATGACCGCCTGGTGGTGCTCAATGACGATGACCGACTTGCCGGAGTCGACGAGCCGGTCGAGCAGGCCGAGCAGCTGCTCGACGTCGGCGAGGTGCAGGCCGGTGGTCGGCTCGTCGAGGACGTAGACGCCGCCCGTTTCGGCCATGCGGGTGGCCAGCTTGAGCCGCTGCCGCTCGCCGCCGGACAGCGTGGTGAGCGGCTGGCCCAGGGAGAGGTAGCCGAGCCCGACGTCGGCCATCCGGGACAGGATCGCGTGGGCCGCCGGGGTCTTCGCCGGGCCGGACCCGAAGAACTCCGTCGCCTCGGTCACCGGCATCGCGAGCACCTCGCTGATGTCCTTGCCGCCGAGCGGATAGGTGAGCACCTCGGCCTGGTACCGCTTGCCGCCGCACTCCTCGCACACCGTCGCGACCCCGGCCATCATCGCCAGATCGGTGTAGATGACGCCGGCGCCGTTGCAGGCGGGGCAGGCGCCCTCGGAGTTGGCGCTGAACAGCGCCGGCTTCACGCCGTTGGCCTTCGCGAACGCCTTGCGGATCGGGTCGAGCAGTCCGGTGTCCGTCGCCGGGTTGCTCCGTCGCGAGCCGCGGATCGCGCCCTGGTCGATCGCCACCACCCCCGCGCCGGCGGGGATCGACCCGTGCACGAGCGAGCTCTTGCCGGAGCCGGCGACGCCGGTGACGACGACCAGCACCCCGAGCGGGATGTCGACGTCGACAGCGCGCAGATTGTGCGCCGTCGCGCCGCGGATCTCCAGACTGCCGGTGGGCGTCCGCACCGTC
>JALZJP010000234.1 GCA_030859715.1 Chloroflexota bacterium | reverse complement strand
GCATTGAGTCGATCTCATCGAACGAGCTCGCCGATCGGATCGGGGTCACCGCCGCCCAGATTCGCCGCGATCTCTCCTACTTCGGTCGCTTTGGCAAGCAGGGCAAGGGCTACGACACCGCCTATCTCTCCGAGGCGATCGCGCGGATTCTGCGCCTCGATCGGCGGTGGGATGTCGCCCTGGTCGGGTTTGGCAACTTGGGCCGGGCCGTCGCCCACTACCGCGGGTTCGCCCCCGAGTTTCGGATCGCCGCCATCTTCGATCAGCATCAGGAGAACATCGGCGAGCGGGTCGGCGACGTGGTGATCCAAGATGAGGCGCGGATCACCGAGGTCGTCGCCAGCGAGGGGATTCGGCTGGGGATCATCGCCGTGCCGGCAGTGGCGGCGCAGGATGTCGCCGACCGCCTGGTCGCTGGCGGCGTCACCGCCCTCCTCAACTACGCGCCGGTCGTGCTGCGCGTTCCCCCGCACGTCACCGTCCGCGAGATCGACCCCCTCGCCGCGATGCAGAGCATGACCTACTACCTCGACGACGCGGACTCATAGGCTTCACGCCGACGTTGGTGGCGTGGCGCGGGGTTGCGACTGCCCGGCGGGCGAACATGGCGGCCTGCTCTGCAAGCATCGCGCGCTCTGGTATCACGTTGCCGCTCTGCTCGATCCCGACCCGACGGCACCGGCGGCTATGGTCGCCGAGCGCACTTGTGCGGAGGGCAGCGGCGACGGTTATCAGCGTGCGGCCACCGGTGGACGGCTCTCGGACTGGTGACCGATGCCGGCCCCGGCGTGCGGCGGCACCGGGAACGCAACGGGGGCGGAGGCGCGGGCTCCTCGCGCGGCCTGGCCCAGCTCGCCGATCGGCGCGGGGCGGTTGCGCCGATCGCCCGCCGACCCCAACGCTTGCCCCGTTCGTGCCGGCGCCCGGCTGGAACCGCAGACGCCGGTCCTGACCAGCGCCTGCGCGCCGAGCTATCCCGGCGTCTGCATCCCGCCCTCCCCGCCGGAACTCGACGGCGGGGAGATCGGCGTCCGACGGTTCATGGTGGTGCCGCCCGATCCGCACGGGTTCGACGGCGACCACGACGGCATTGGGTGCGAAGGGAAGGCCGGTTGACTCTGGAGCGTGCGCTCGGACAAGCGCGCGAGGCGTGGGGTCGCCGAGGCGCGCGGCGGATCATCCGGGGGCTTCGCCCTCGACCTCGCCGCTCTGACGGTCTTGCGGCGCTGCCCCCTCGGCGCGGGTCGCCGCGCGGTAGGCGTCGATGTAGCCTTGGAACGGTGGCAGCAAGGCCGCCACCTCACCGCGGGCGGCCCGCACCTTCGCGAGCGCGTGCAGCGCCGCCGCCGCCTGCTCGGCCGACTCCCGCAAGACGAGGAGACCCTGCTGTGCCGCCCGGTCGCTTGGCGATGGACGCGGAAAGACCTTGAGATCGCCCTGAGCCAGCGGGAAGTCGGCGTCGTCAGCGGCCGCGATCACGTCGAGGGCCGCGTCTTCGATGAAGTCGGCCACCGCCCTCAGTTCGTCGGCTTCCATCTCCAGCCCGTCCGGCCGTTCCATGCTCGTCCTCCTCCGCCGGCGGTCGGTGCCGGCCACTCCGGTGTGGGGCCGAGGGGCTGGTGCCGCTCAAGGCACCGCTTCGGGTCGTCGCGCGGGGGCGCTGCCATCAGATCGTGATCGCGTTGCCATCGAACTTGGTGAGGGTGAAGGAGTGGTGTCGCTCGTTGTAGGTCAGGCGTTGCTCCTGGAGGATGCCGATTGCGATCTCCTCGCCGAGCCTGAGGGACTCCGTGTAGTCGCTGCGCCAGTGCACCCCCCCCGCGTTGCGCCCCAGCGCGATATTGGCGGCCAGTTTGTCCAACTCGCCGCCAACCGTCAACCGCTCGGCGCCGGCGGGTAGCACGTTGAGACCGAGACCATCGCATGCCGGCTCCACGATCGGGTCGGGGAGCACGAACGACTCGTCGAACCAGGCCTTGAGGATCGTCACGCAGGCGCCGGCTACGGTGGCGTGCCCAGCCCCGTAGGCAGGGTGGGTCGGCGCGCCCTCCGGGAAGACCTGCGGCAGCAGATAGGTGTCGTCACCAAAGTTGTTGAGATTGTACAGCCGGGCCAGCTCCAGAAGCTGGCCCGGCCCGGTGAGGGCGAGGATCTCGTTGTTGATCATCGGAAAGCGGATGTTCGCCGCCACCCCGAGGTGGCCCGCGTAGGGCGGGTTCGCCCGCGGCGGGAGCCCCTTCAGGTGGACGTGGATGCGCCCCCCGAACTCTTCTGGGCGCAGCCGGCGGTGAACCCCCCATTTCTGGAACCAGACCGCCTTGAGGGCACGCGTCGCCACCTCGGTGACCAGGCTCAGGATGTGTGGCGGCCCGAAGGTACCGAACCCGTCCTGAGTGCGGGAGTCGGTGTACGGGTTGCCGGGGTCGAACGGCGCGGGCAAGCTGAGCAGGATCAGGCAGGCGTTCAGATACGCCTCGTAGAGCGCGTCGAAATGGACGTAGTTGGCCAGGTCGCGCAGGTTTCGGATGAAGCGGCGCTGGGGATCGAACGCGTTCAGGTCAAGGACATTTACGGCCGCCCCGGCGCCCGGGTCGAAGAAGAGGGCATGGCCATTTTGGACGTCCAGCCACGTCGGCGGGGTCGCCGGCGGCTGACCGGGGATGGGCGGCGCGTCGGGGCGCTCGTAGGCGGTCAGGAAGTCGGCACCGCCCACTGTCCCCGGTGGCAGCACGCCGAGCACCGTCCGCTGGCGCTGGTCGATCAGGAGCGTGCCGTACTTGATGAACCCCTGCTGCGGCTGCAGGCCGACGCCCATCGGTGGCGGCGGATCAGCGTTGCCGATCAGGAGGAACTGCGACAGGTAGGGGCCGGCCAGGTCGCCGGGTGTGAAGCCACGGAACAGGGTATCAGCGGTCACCTGACTGGCCACCGGGTCCACCGGGCCCGAGAAGGCACGAAAGTCGCCCAGGGGGGGCGGGTTCAGCGACATCGCCGCGTCCGCAGTCTTGCTTCCCCCGGCACCGTTGTCATCGGTGCCGGCGCCGGTGCCGTACTCGGTGAAGCAGACATCGCGCAGGAGCGCCATCCAATAGAGCTCGCCCATCTCGGCGGCCGCCTCCCGTCCGTCGATGCGGGGGGCAGGGGGCTGGGTGACGGCATGGGCGTCGGGGCCCTCCAGGTCGAAGGCGAGTCCAGCCTGCGGGTTCGTCAGGTTCAGCCCGCCCACTCGGCCCATCGGGATGCGCTCGAAGGCGTCGGGGTCGCCGCCGTGCATGGCCCGGAGCAGCGCGCGGTAGGCGTCGCCAATCACCTCACCGAAGCGGTTGTGGGGCAGCGCCTTGGAGTAGTTGGCGGCGTAGCTCAACTGGTTGTTCGGCTTGCGGTAGTCCGCTTCTTCGCCGTTGTTGACGTGGTTCGGATGCGGCCGCCGGGCGGCGAGGTCGGCGGCCTCGTGGCGGACGTGGGAGGCCTCGGTGGCCCGGGTTGCGACGCGCGGGGCGAGCATACCAAACTCCTTCACGGGCCACTGGGAGCGACCGGGGAGCTACGGCGAGCGGGGGCGAGGCAAGCACAAGAGCCCGCACCTACGTCAGCACCATCGACGCGGAGGATCGAGCGACGACCCAGAATCGGGACAGGTCGCATTGTCACCAATACAGTGGACGCTACACTACGGGTGGCACCCCGACCTGTCAATAGACCGTTCGGGCTAGGATGCAGCGGCCGTCTGCCCGGCCGGAGGGCACCGCGCCCAGGTTTAATGCTGGCGGGTGTGGTTAAGCGTTTCGCCTCGGCAACGGATCGGAAACGGCAGCCCAGGCCTTCGATCTCGATTCGACTAATCGGTGACTCTCCCGTGATACCGCCGACTCCGGCGCGCGCGGCCCGCCCGCGCCGGCCCGACCACCTCGCCCCGCGCTGTCCAAGATGCACTCACCTGTGCTACCGCCGCCCGTCGGTGCTACGTCGCGTGGACGTAGATGCGATCGGCTGGGGGCGGACCTGCGCTCACCCGACCGCGAGCGTTTCCACGGCGGCAGGCTGGGAGAGGGGCTCGACTGGTGCCCCGTCTGGCTCATGATCGATCGAATCGGGGTTGGCCCGTTCGCCTGAGTCTCAAGCCAGCGCGCGGCCCGTCAACTCCGTGGGGCCGCCCGCTCCAGATTGAGCGCCAGCCATCGCGCCAGGATCAGGTCGTCCGTGTTCGTGGTGGGGTCGGGATCGTCCCAGCCGAAGGCGCTCCAGACGGCGCGGTCGAGCGCCGCGTGCGCTTGCTATAACCAGGCGGGGTGGGCATTGTCAAGGTTGGTCAGCGTCCGTTTCTTGAATTTGGCTTCTGATGCCCCTGGCGGGTCGAGCCGGGCCCGCCGCTGCTCGTCGTGCGTCCCCCCGCACGTGACCGTCCGCGAGATCGACCCCCTCGCCGCGATGCAGAGCATGACCTATTACCTGGACGACGCGGAATTGGCGTAGCCCATCGAGCATCTCTCGCTCAGTCAACGAGGTCCGGGGTGCGATAGAGCACCTTGCCGCCGACTTTGATCTCGGTTTCGACCAGATACTTGCGGGCCGCGATGAGATCGGGCCTGATCCCCAGCCCTGGCCGCTCCGGCAGGGTGAGCAGGCCGTTCGCGTCGGGCGTCAGATGCTCCCGCGTGATCTCAAGCGCCAGCGCTTTCGGCTCGACCGGGTACTCGCAGATCTCGTCCTCGGCATAGCCAGCATACGGCTGCAACGAGGGACTGAGGGCGAGGTGCGAGGTGAAGGTGTGGTTGACGTAGCGGACCCCCTTCGCCCGCGCGTAGCCGGCGACCCGCTTCGCCGGGCTGATGCCGCCGATCCGGCCGGCGTCGATCTGGACGTAGCCGATCCCGGCGTGGTCGATTAGGTGCGTCGCCATCGACGCGTTGTGCGCCCCTTCGCCCGCGGCCAACTTCACGGAGCCGCTCATCTCGGC
>JALZJP010000223.1 GCA_030859715.1 Chloroflexota bacterium | reverse complement strand
AACACCGTGATCGGCCTCTTGCGCGCTCATGGTCACACCGCCATCGCCACGGCGCGGCGTGCCCTGGCGCGTGACCCCGTCGCCACCCTCGCCCTCCTCGGGCTGTAGGAGAATGAAAAGACCCTGCATCGTACCCTGACCGCTTGCCGCGGCTTCGTCGGGAGTGGTAGGCTTCCGTCACGGCGTCTTTCGCTTCATCGCCCGCGGCACGGGCTCAGGTAGGATCAGGCATCGTGGAAACAGCGCTCAACCTGGTGATGATCCTGGTCTCGGTCGTGTTGATCCTCGTCATCCTCTTGCAGACCAAGGGATCGTCGTTCAGCGGCGCCTTTAGCGGTGATTCGGGTTCGATCTACCGGACCCGGCGTGGTGTCGAAAAGACCTTGTTCCAGTTTACAATTGGCCTGGCCGTCTTCTTCGTGGCGCTGGCGATCGTCAGCAGCGCGCTCGGGTAGTGCAAAGTACGGCCCGAGTGGTGGCACCGGCGCTTCGGGATCGCTATACTGGGCAGCGCGGAGAGAGAACCTCGACACGACGGATGTGGCACGTTTAGGAGGAGCACGCGGTATGGCTGGCTTGGGTTGGCAAGAGCTCATTATCGTCTTGGTCATCGTCCTCATCATCTTTGGCGCCGGCCGGTTGCCCGATGTGGCGAAGTCCCTCGGCCAGGGTGTCAAGGAGTTCCGGAAGGAAGCCGGGGCCGACGAGCTCGAGGGCGGCACGGTGGCCGCATCGACGACCACCTCCACCAACAACAACGTCCGGGACCAGACCACGGTGATTGATGCTCCGCCGCAGAAGCAGCAAATGCGGGCCGAGGAGATCTAGGCGAATCCCGGACGGAGCCACAATCGAGCAAGGATCGCAACGAGCGGGGCAGGTGTGCCCCGCTCGTTGCACGCCGGATACCGCGCCGCGCGGTCCGGACCGATGACCAGCAACTCGAAACGGCAACGGATTCGTCGTGGCCGCGCTCCCCGCGCCGAGGACCGCTCCCGTTGACGCAACGCGAAAGAGGAACAGATGGTACAGGAGGAACAGCGTCCATCCCCGCCCGCTGGATCGGTCCCAGTGACCGGCGCCGCCAGCCAATGGGGAACGACCGTCCCGGAGGCGGCCACCCCCGGCGACATCGCCCCCGTCCCAAGCACGACGACAAACTCGGGCGGCCGCGCCATCCGTGAAATCGTCGAGACCCTACTGCTGGCGGCGCTGATCTTCTTCGTCGTACGCCTGGTGGTGCTCAACTTCCGGGTCGATGGCAACAGCATGGTGCCGAACCTGCAGGACGAGCAGATGCTGCTGGTCAACGTTAACGCCTACCGCCATTTCGACCTGAACAACGTGCTCAATCTGCTTCCCGGAGATGACCAGCCGGAGGAGCGCATGGTTTGGCCGTTCGGCGAGCCCCAACGCGGCGACATCATCGTCTTCAACCCCGACGCGGACGCCGAGCAACCCTATATCAAACGAATCATCGGCCTGCCCGGCGAGACGATCACGTTTCAAGACGGCTATGTTCACGTCAACGGCCAACAGCTTGATGAGAGCTACATTGATGGAGCGGTAACGGAGTGTCGCCGCGAATGCGATATGGTGGTCAATGAGGACCATGTCTACGTGCTGGGGGACAATCGCAACAACAGCACCGATTCACGATCGCCCAGCGTTGGCCAGGTGCCGTTGAGCAACGTCATCGGCAAAGCCTGGCTCTCGTATTGGCCGATGGATCTGTTTGGCTTCGTGCCCCACTATGACTATCCGAACGATGTCGATGCCAACGCCGGCGTGGGGACCGCGCCGAACGCGGCGGCGCCGGCGGCGTCGCCCGAGACCCGGGAGGAGCGCCGCGAGCGGCGGCAACGGGAACGCGCCGCCGACGAGGTGCCGACGCTCGTCCCTCAGAATTAAGGGGCGCCGGTGTCGGGCGATACCGTTCGCGCCGGGTCGCCGTATTGTTCTCAATCGGAACGGTTGTTAGAATTGTCAGCGTCGGGCGGCCCACCCGCCGATGATCGCCGAAGCCATAGGCCCCGCCGACACGCCCACGACGAGCTTGCGGCCTCTGGCCGGTCCTGCGCCAGCGAAGAGGGCTTACCGATGATAGAAACCGTGGTCGAGAGCATCCGAGTCAGCCTCGTCACGCAACACCGGGTGGTGATCCTCAAAGAGGTTCACGGCGAGCGTCACCTGCCGATCTGGATCGGCGCCTACGAGGCCGAAGCGATCGCCATGGAGCTGCAAGGCGTTGCCGCGGCACGGCCTTTGCCTTACGACTTGATCAAAGCGATCGTGGACGACCTCGGCGGCGGCATCGACCGGATCGTCGTCACTGAGCTTTCGCAAGACATCTACTACGCTCGGATCGTGATCCAGCAGAACGGCCGCGACGTCGAGATTGATTCGCGGCCCAGTGACGCGATTGCCATCGCGGTCCGGGCCCGGGTGCCGATCCTGGTCGACGATACGGTGATGGACCGGGCTGGCGTCACCCTCGCCGACGGTGATGCCGACGGGGACGGCGACGAATCGTCCCTCTCGGAGGCACACGCCGGCGAGCGAATCAGCGAAGAGCAGCTCTCAGTGTTCCGCGATTTCATCAATACGCTCGATCTTGATGATTTTGACCGGAAGAAAGGAAACTAAGCCTCGGTAGAGGGGCGTGACCCATGGATACCTCCGAAAAGCAGATCAAGAAGATCGTGCTCAACCGCATGGAGCGCTGCGCGGTCTGTCATCACTCGTTCGCCCCGGACGACATCCATATCGTCTCGCGCAAGCCAGATCTGTGGACCATGGTCGTCGCCTGCGCCGAATGCCATTCCCGCAATTTCGTCGCGGCCGTTCTCGGCGATGGCGATCCGACCCAGGCCCACCTCGCCCTGCGTCGCCTCAGTGAGCAACAGGTGCCCGCCGGCCCTGCCACCGATGACCCGGAACCGCCGGGCGGCGAGCCAGTGGATGTCGATGACGTGCTGGAGATGCACGGGTTCCTCAAGCAGTTCGACGGCGACTTCCAGCGTCTCTTTCGCGGCTCGTAGCGGACAATACCAATCCGTCGGCACCCGTCGCGGCAGCGTGCCGCGTTCCGCGGCCGCGATCGCCAGACCCTCCCATAACCACTCAACTCCGGCTAGAATGGCAGGCGATGGATGGATCGTCAGATGGGATGAATCCGTCCCCAACGTCTCATTCGCGGTTTCAAGGAGGACGAGATGTCGATAACTCGTGGTCACGCGGCGGCAACGCGGCCGCCTCGGTGGCGGTTCGGCGCCACGCTGATGCTCATCGTACCGCTCTTGCTCGGCGCGAGCCTTGGCGACGCCCGGGCCCAGGATGAGCCATTGCGAATCGGTACGCTCTTTCCGATCACGGGCGACCTGTCCGACTTCGGCCCGGCGTTCTTCAACTCGGCCGAGCTAGCCGTCAATCAGATCAACGAGGGCGGCGGCGTCAATGGCCAGCCGGTTGAGTTAATTCCTGGCGACACCGCGACCTCGCCCCAGCAAGCGGTCGAGGAAGCGCGCCGCATGATCGAGATTGAAGGAGTCAGCGCGCTCGTCGGCCCCGCCGGCAGCGGCGAGGCGTTGCCGGTCGCGGAGTCCGTCGCCGGCCCGGCCGGAGTACCGGTCATCTCGCCCTCGGCGACCTCGCCGGCCCTGAGCGTGGCGAACGACAACGGCGTCTTCTTCCGCACGACCATCTCCGATGCCGCGCAGGGAGTGGTCATCGCCGACCTCGCGCTTGAGCAGGGATACGCCACCGCCTGCGTGTTGTATGTCAACAACGCCTACGGCCAGGGACTCAACGACGCCTTTGCCGAACGGTTCACGGCCGAGGGCGGCGAGGTGACGGAACAGGTGCCGCACGAGCAAGAGCAGGCCAGCTACGCCTCTGAGCTGGCGACCTGCACCGCCGATAGCCCGGATGTCATGATCGCCATCGGCTATCCCGAGAGCGGCGGCGTCTTCTTGCGCGAGCTGATCGAAGCCGGTGATCCGCCGGCCCTGCTCCTGAGCGATGGCCTGCTTTCGGAAGACCTCTTCGCCGAGCTGGGATGGGAATCGTTCGCCGGTACGATCGGGACCGCCCCCGGCGGCGCCGAGTCGGCAGCGTCCACGGCCTACAGCGAGGCGTACAACGAAGCATATGGCGAAGCGCAAGCGGTCCCCTACCTGCGTGAAGTCTACGATGCGGTCTTCCTGATCGCCGCCGCCGCCCAGGCCGCGGGCGCCAACGATGCCGCCTCGATTCTCGGTGAGTTGCAGGCGGTGGCCAGCGCTCCCGGCACCGTCTTCACCGGCGGGGTCGAGGGGTGGCAGGCCGCCACGGCAGCGCTCGCCGCCGGCGAGGACGTCGACTACGAAGGCGCCTCCGGCCCAGTCGATCTCGATGAGAACGGCGATGTGGTGTTGGGCGCGATCAGGGTGTGGTCGGTCGAGGGTGAGGCGATCGTCGACCTTGAGACTCGCGAGATCGACCTCTCGGGCGCCGCGGCGGAGGCGACGCCCACGAGCTGAGGCAACTGAACGAAGTTCGGCGACGCCCTGGCCGCCGACGATTCGTCGAAGCCCCGGCTACCGTTAAGATAGGGAAGCCGTTCCGCTCCTTGGAACGGCTTCCTCATTGCCTGACCAAGTTCTACGCTCCCGTGGTAAAGTGCAGGACGCCACGAGCAACTCGTCGATGTTGGCGACGGATTCGCCGCCTTGTGGATATGAGTCACGGTCCAGGAGTCTCAGACATTGGTCGTCGCCATCGAACCAAGCGTATCTGACCGCACCGATCCCCTCTTGCGGCCGGCGACCCCGATCCTGCGGGTGCAATCGGTGGCGAAGGCGTTTGGCGGCAACCGGGCGGTCGATGATTGCTCGCTCGACATCCCGCGCGGCTCCATCACCGGCCTGATCGGCCCCAACGGGGCGGGCAAATCAACCCTCCTGAACATCATCGCCGGCGCCCTCCGGGCCGACTCCGGCACGATCACGCTCGATGGCGCGGCGATCACCCGACTGCGCCCCGACCAGCTCGTCGACCGCGGCTTGGCCCGCACCTTCCAAATCCCGCGCCCGATCCCAACCATGACGGTGCTGGAGAACCTGGTCTTGGCCGGTCCAGATCAGGCCGGCGAGCAGGTCTGGAACGTGTGGGCCCGGCCGGACCGCGTCGGCCGCCAAGAAAACAGCATCATCGATACCGCGCTGGCGGTGCTCGAGTATGTCAACTTGACTCATGTCCGGGACGAGCTGGCGGCGAACCTCTCGGGCGGCCAGAAGAAGCTCCTGGAATTTGCCCGCACCCTGATGATCAAGCCGCGCCTCGTCCTCCTTGACGAGCCAGCCGCCGGGGTCAACCGGACCCTGCTGCGCGAGCTGACCCGGTTCATCACCGAGCAGCGGCAGGAGCAGGGCGTCACCTTCGTCATCGTCGAGCATGATATGGACCTGGTGGCCCGGCTCTGCAACCCGGTGATTGTGATGAGCCAGGGGCGGCCGATCGCCAGCGGCACCTTTGACGAGATCAAGGCCGACGAGGCGGTGCTGGATGCCTACCTCGGGAGTCAGTTTCGATGAGCCCGGCGCCGCCCGTGCTGAGCGTGAGCGGGCTGACGAGCGGGTACGGTGAGGTGCCGGTCGTCCGCGACATCGCGATCGAGGTCGGCGCCAACGAGATCGTGACCATCATCGGCCCCAATGGCGCCGGGAAGTCGACCGTCCTGAAGGCCATCTTCGGACTGCTCAGAACGTGGCGCGGCCTGGTCCACCTCGATGGGGCGAGCATTACCGGCCTCCCGCCCGAGCGCCTTGTCCGGCAGGGGATCGGGTATGTGCCACAAACCGAGAATGTCTTTTCCAGCCTCACCATCCGGGAAAACCTGGCCATTGGCGGCTTCACTCGCGCCAATGGCCTGGCGGAGCGGATCGACTGGGTATTCGCGTTGTTCCCAGTCTTAGCCGAGCGGCCGAACGAGCGCGCCAGCCGGCTCTCCGGCGGCCAACGCCAAACCCTGGCGATCGGCCGTGCCCTGATGCTCGAGCCGCGGGTCCTGATGCTCGACGAGCCCTCCGCCAGCCTGTCGCCGATCATGCTGCAAACGGTGTTCGAGAACGTGGTCGAGATCAACCGGCGCGGCACCGCGATCTTGATGGTCGAGCAGAACGCCCGCCGGGCCCTCTCCATCAGCCACCGTGGCTACGTCCTGGCGAACGGGATCAACCGGCTCACCGGCCCCGCCGCCGACCTCCTCGCCAGCGACGAGGTCCGTCGCCTGTACCTGGGAGAGTAGCGGACCATGGCCAGCACGACGGCGACCAAGCAACGCGAAGCGGTCGATCCCAGTGTCCGGTGGGGACAGTGGCTGAACGCCTGGGCGCCGTGGATCGTCATCCTCGGCCTCGGCGGTTGGGCGGCGGTGGCCCGGACTGACCAGTTCGTGGTCGGCATCATCATTGGCACGCTCTACGCCCTGGCGGCCGTCGGCCTGACGATGATCTACGGGATTACCAACGTGCCGCATTTCGCGCACGGCGATACGATGATGATGGCCGCCTACCTGGCGTTCTTCGTCTTTGCCGGCGCCGTGCTGGGGGGCGGCGACGGTGATGCCGTGTTGCCGATCAATGTCGCCATGCTCCCCGGCGCCACGGAACGCATCTGGGAGTTCTCGTTCGGGTACGGGCTGATCCTGGCCCTCGTCATCGGCGTCCTCCTGATGATCCCGATCTATCTGGCGATCGACCGCGTGGTCTACCAGCGACTGGCGCGGATGGGCGCCGGCACCGCCATCCTGGCGGTCGCCTCGCTGGGCGTCGCGATCACCATCCGCGGCGCGTTGCTGATGGTTTGGGGCCCGACCTCCCGCCGGTATACCACCGGCATCCGGGACACGATCCAGATCCCCGGCCTGCCCCGAATCGTCGCCGACCAGTTCTTCATCCTGGTCGTGGCGATCGGGCTGACCGTGGTTGCCTATGTGGTCCTCTATCGGACGACGCTGGGCACGACGATGCGGGCGACCGCCGACAACCCCGATCTCGCTCGCGCCAGCGGCATCGACACCGCCGTCACCCGCCGCTGGACCTGGATCATCGGCGGCGGCCTGACCGCGGTCGCCGGCATCCTGCTCGCCCTGCAATCCCAGCTCACCCCCGAGCTTGGCTTCGTCCTGTTACTGCCGATCTTTGCCGCCATGATCCTGGGCGGGATCGGCAACCCGTTTGGGGCCTTCCTCGGCGGCTTGATCGTCGGCGTCGTCGGCGAGGTCTCCGTCAGTCTCGGCATCATCTCGCCGGGCTACAAGACGGGCGTCGCCTTTGTCGTCCTGATCGTGGTCATTCTCTTCCGGCCGCGGGGATTGTTCGGAGTAAAGGCATGACCAAGCCCTCCCGGCTGGTGCCGATCGTGATCGTCGCCTTTGTCACCTTGCTGCTGGTCGGCCTGCCGCTACAGCGGACCGGAAGCTTCAGCACGCTGATCGGATTCTTGGCGCCGACCGTGGCCACGATGGCGATCTTCGCCATCGTCTGCGTTGGGCTCAACGTCCAGTGGGGCTATACGGGCATCTTCAACTTTGGCGTCGTTGCCTTCTTCATGGTTGGCGCCTACACCGCCGGCATTGTGGCCAAGGCGCCCGCTGACGGCGAGTTCGTCACCTATGTCGGCGGCTTTGGCAATGTGCTCGGCGGCAACGATTGGCTGCCCTTCATCGTCGCCTTGCTCGCCGCCGGGGCGGCGGCGGGCATCCTCGGTCTCCTCCTCGCCTGGCCAACCCTGCGCCTGCGCGACGACTATCTCGCGATCGCCCTGATCGGCGCCGCCGAGGTGCTGCGCCGGGTCGTGGTCGAAGAGACCTGGCTGGTGAACGGCAGCCGCGGCCTGGGCGGCTTTCCGCGGCCCCTGGCGAGCCTCGTCGCGCCCGAGCACTATCGGTACCTATTCCTGGCCATCGTCGTCGGCCTGCTGATTTTGATCTACGCCCTGGTCGAGCTCGGGATCCGGTCGCCCTGGGGCCGGGTGCTCCGCGCCCTGCGCGAGGACGAGGCCGCCGCCGCCGCCAGCGGCAAGGACGTCAGGTCATTCAAGGTCCAGGGCTTTGTCCTGGGCGCGATCATCATGGGGATTGCCGGCGGCCTCTTCGGCTTCCAGCAAGGGGCGATCGCGCCAGAGTCGTTCACCCACTTCTTCGGCACATTCATCTTCTGGGCGATGCTGATCGCGGGGGGCAGCGGCAACATGCTCGGCGCCATCGTTGGCACCTATGTCATTTGGGGCCTGTGGTCCACCAGTCTCCAAATCCAGGGCTACGATCTGCCCGAGTTCTTGGATGGCCGCATCCCGCACCTGCGAGACATGCTGGTGGGCCTGATCATCGTCGCCGTCCTCCTCATCAATCCTCGCGGCCTCTTCCCGGAAACGGCGCAAGTCTCACGCTGGCTGGACGAGCGAGTAGCGACCATGCGCGCCGCGGCGAAGCGCCCGACGTCGTAATCAATTCGCTCGAACGACGGTGGCGAGGACATCGGTAACCGGGTACGCTTCGCGAGGCACGCGCGGGGGAGACCTCCGGCCGACCAGGCGAGGACGCGGCCCTCTTCTGCCCGACGATCTCCCGGCGTTTGCACAGCAGCGACCCGCTTCCGGCTTGATCCCTCCCCCGCTCCGCCACGTCGGGGAGAGTGGCCGCGGGTGAGGGCCGTTTGGCAACGCGAGTGATCGCCCGACGTCCGGGTCACGCCGAGCCAGTGGCAAGGGAAGGAAGCATCGTGCGGATAACGAGGGCGACGACGTTCATCGTTGGCAACCCCTGGAAGAACTGGCTCTTCGTGCGGGTCGATACCGATCAAGCCGGGCTCCACGGCATCGGCGAGGGCACCCTGAACGGGTTTGCCAAGTCGATCGAGGCCACGATCCACGAGCTTGCCCCGCGCTACGAAGACCAGGACCCCTTTCAGATCGAGACGATTTACCAGCGAATGACCCGCGACATGTATTCCGATGGCGGCCAGATTCACGGCAACGCGGTCGCCGCCATCGAAACCGCCTGCTGGGACATCATCGGCAAAGTCACCGGCCGTCCCACCTATGATCTTCTGGGTGGCCGGTATCACGAGTCGCTTCCTGCCTACGCGAACGGCTGGTACGCCGGCCCGCGCACCCCCGAGAGCTTCGCCGAGCTGGCGGGAGTGGTCGTCGCCCGCGGCTACAAGGCGCTCAAGTTCGACCCGTTCGGCGCGGCCTGGCGGACGATGGATCCAGTCGAGCGCAAGCTCTCCCTCGACATCATCGCCGCCGTCCGGGAAGCGGTCGGGCCCGATGTCCAGATCATGATCGAGGGCCACCGCCGGTTCTCCGTGGCCGAGGCGATCTGGATCGGCGAGCGCATTGAGGAATACGCGCCGACCTGGTTCGAGGAGCCGACCGATCACACCAAGATCGACGCCACCGCCGAGGTCGGGCGCCGCCTGGCGGTCCCGGTCGCCGCCGGGGAGAGCTTCACCACGACCCACCAGTTCGCCGAGCTGCTAAAGACTAACGCGGTCCACATCTTGCAGCCCGACCCATCGAACATGGGCGGCATCTGGCGGACCCGGATGGTCTGCGCCATGGCCGATGCCAACTACGCGGTCGTGGCGCCGCACCAAGCGCAGGGGCCGGTGTCTACCGCCGCCTGCGTCCAAATCGGCGCCCGTACCCCGAATTTACTCGTGCAGGAGCTGTTTGACGAGTTTAACGTCGAATGGGAGCGCGAGGTCGTCGTGCCGCCGGTCGAGGTGGTCGATGGCCGCATCCAGATCCCGACCGGTCCCGGCCTCGGGATCGACCTCAACTGGCGGGAGATCGAAAAGCATCCCTACCAGGTCTCAAACTTCCTGCCGCTCTTCGCGCCCGGCTGGGAGCGCCGGGAAGGGGCGCGGCAATCGCTGCCCGATGCCGCCGCCGCGGTCGATGCGGCGGATCAGACCGCGTAGCCGGCGGCCGGATGATACGATTCCCGGTAGCCATGCGTCTCAACAGGTGTAGGGCCGGTCCCGGCGCACCCGCCACGACCAATCCGGCCGCGATCGACCAGAGATGGAGACACCCATGCAGCACCCCCGACCCGCCGCGCTCCCTCGTCGCCGCGCCCGGTGGCCGCTCCTCGTCCTGGCCGCCCTCTCGCTGGCGATTATCGTGCCCGCCCCGGCGCCGGCCCAAGAGACCGACCAGGTAATCACCAGCCCGAGCGAATCGGCGCCGATCATCTCGACCATGATGGGTGAAGTGCCCTCGACCGGCGCCCGCCGGCCGGGGCCCGTTGACCAAGCGCCGCTCCAGGCCGCACGTCTCCCCGGCCTCGCCCCGGTTGCGCTGGCAATCGAACGATCCGGCATCGACGCCCAAATCGAGCCGCTGAAAGTCATCAATGGCGAGATGCAGGACCCGACCGGGCCGTGGACGGTGGCCTGGTATGACAACCTGGCCTCTCTCGGCGAAGGCGGCAACGTCGTCATGGCCGGCCACATCGACTACTGGAACGTCGGCCCCGCCGTCTTCTACAGCATCGACCAGCTGCTCGAAGGCGACGAAATCACTGTCATCGCCGACGACGGCCAGGTCTTCACCTACGCCGTCGAGTGGGTCCGCCAGTACGACGCGGAAGACGTACCGCTGGACGAGGTCGTCGGCTCGACCGGCACCGAAAGCCTGACCCTGATCACCTGTGGCGGCACCTTCGACTACACCACCGCCGAGTACCTGAACCGGACGGTGGTGCGAGCCACGCTGGTGACCAGCTAGGGAGACCTCGTTCCAATCGAGACAATTGAGCGGGCGACAGCGCATGGTATGCTGGGCAACCGTGCGATGACCGCTCGTCACGTCGCGAGGGAGCCTCGCGGCCCAAGGAAACGATCCATGAGCGCGGTTCAGAGCCCGGCGGCGCCGGCCGGTGCCCATCTGCAACAGATCGATGTCCGCTGCATGGATTGCGGCGCCCTGTTCACCGGCGATCAGGTGATCACCCGCTGTCCGGTCTGTGGCGGTTTGCTGGATGTCGTCATCCCGACCGATCGCGCCTTGAGCAGCGAGGCGTTCACCCGAGATCAAACCGAACCGCTCCGGCAGTCCGGTGTCTGGCGCTACCGGCCCTTGCTACCGGACCTCCCGATCGAAAGCATCGTCAGCCGCCGCGAGGGCAATACCCCGCTCTATACCGACGACCGCCTCACCGCGTACTCCGGCATTGCCCACGGCGCCCTCGGCTTCAAGCATGAAGGGCATAACCCGACCGCGTCCTTCAAAGACCGGGGGATGACGGTCGGCGTCAGTCACGCCAAGGCGGTCGGCGCCCGGGTGCTGGCCTGCGCCTCGACCGGCAACACCTCCGCCTCGCTGGCGTCGTATGCCGCCAGTGCCGGGCTGCCGTCCCTCGTCTTCATCCCGGACGGCAAGATCAGCGGCGGCAAGCTGGCCCAAACGATCGCCTACGGGGCAACCGTCGTCCAGATCGCGGGCGATTTCGACCGCGCCCTGGCCCTGCTTCGCGAGCTGACCGGCACCTATCAGATCTACCTGGTCAACTCGGTCAATCCATTCCGCCTGGAAGGCCAAAAGACCATCGTCTTCGAGCTGCTGGAGCAGCGCGACTGGCGGGTGCCGGATGTCTTCGTAATCCCCGGCGGCAACCTGGGGAACACGGCCGCGTTCGGCAAAGCCCTCACTGAGCTCCTCGGCGTCGGCTTGATCGACCGCTTGCCGCGACTGGTCGTGGTCCAGGCCGCCGGCGCCGCCCCCTTCGCCGGCTATTTCGATTCCGGCTTCGCCAGCTTTGGGCCGGTGGTCGCCGAGACGGTGGCGACCGCGATCAAGATCGGCAACCCCGCCAGCACCGCCCGTGCCCGGCGCTCAATCGAGCAGACCAGGGGGATCGTCACCACGGTCAGTGACGCCGAGATCCTGGACGCCAAAGCCGCCATCGACCGGGTCGGCATCGGCTGCGAGCCAGCCTCCGCCGCCTCGCTGGCCGGCTTGCGCCGCCTCATTCGGGATGGCGTGCTTCCGGCCGAGCTCGATGCCGTCTGCTTGCTGACCGGGCATGTCCTCAAGGACACTGAGGCGATCGTCGACTACCACCTGGGGACCGGGGCCGCCGGCCGGACGGGGGTGAATCGCCCGCTGCGCGTCGCGGCCGAGATCCCGGCGCTTGAGCGGGCCCTGGCCGATGCGCTTCACGGTTAGCGCCCCGGCATCCTCGGCAAACCTCGGGCCCGGCTTCGACACCCTCGGCCTGGCTCTCGATTTGTGGAACGAGATCGCGGTGGATCTCAATGGCGCCCCCGGGTCGGTGACGCTCGAAGGCCCCGAGGCCGCCTTGCTTGGCGACCGCGAAAACCTCTCGCTCAAGGCCATGCGACGGTTGGCCGATGAGCATGGCCGCACCCTGCCGCCGCTGGCGCTCACGGTGCGAACCGTGATTCCGGTCGCCCGCGGCCTCGGCTCGTCGGCGGCGGCGATCGCCGCCGGCCTGGTGGCGGCCAACGAGGTCCTCGGGCTGAACCTGACCACCCGTGACCTCTACGACCTGGGGTGGCAGATGGAGGGGCACGGGGACAACGTGGGAGCCGCCCTCTATGGCGGCGCGGTGCTGGCGGTGCCCCACATCCGGGAGCCGTTCCAGCTCCTGGCCGATCACGATCTGGGGCTGGTCGCCGTGGTCTTTATCCCGGTCATCACCGGAGCAACCTGGGCTGCCCGGGCGGCGCTGCCCGGCACGGTACCCCACCCCGACGCGGCCTTCAATGTCGCCGCCGCCGCCGGGCTCGCGGTCGGCCTCCACACTCGCAACCACGCGCTGATCGGGGCCGGCATGCACGACCGGCTGCACGAGCCCTACCGGGCCAGGCTCTTCCCCCATCTGGAGCCGCTGACCATCGCCGCCCGCCGGGGCGGCGCCGTCGGCGCCTGCCTCAGCGGCGCCGGACCGTCGATTCTCGCTCTGGTCAAACCAGAACATATTGATCCGGTGACGACGTCCCTGCGGGACACCGCCGCCCACCTCGGCGTGGTCGGTGAGATCGTAACCCTGATGCCGGTAGCGCGGGGGGCGTACATCACGGGGGACGATGCCGTGGCCGCCGCGGACCCGTCATCGACCCAAGAGCAACCCGATCAGGTCCAGCACCGCACCGCCAAGGCCGGCCCAAAACCCCCAACCCAGGATCCCTAACGCGATCAGCGTTGCCGCGATCACGACCGCGTCGACGCTGGCGCGGCCCTGCTTGGCCCAATAGACATCTTCCAGATGGAGCCAGAGCGCGAACTCGTCCAACGTCAGCCCCGCCCCAATCCCGAACAGCACGGCCCACCACGACCGGTGCTCGGTCGGCGCCACCGCGATCCCGATGTAACCGCTAATGAGCAACAAGAAGATGCCGGGCACCAGATGGTGCAGGTGAGTGCCGCCCGTGGTGGAGAGGTTGTGCAAGACATGCCGCCAGCGACCGGCCCGGATCGCGTGGGTGACGAGCCGGACCGCGGCAAACGTGACTAGGAAGCTGACCAGGATGACGAGCTGGGCCTCCTTGCCGGCACCAACGATGTGATTGCTGTACTCGGTCGCGACAGCGCCCCAGAAACGGTCAAGATTCCCCACGACCGCTCCTTCGGCAGTGCCACGGCTTGGCTAAAAGAAGGCGTAGATCCGGGACGGTCCGCCCGACGCGGACTCGTGCTTCGGTCCGCCGACCACCACCGTCGCTCCGGTTGGCGGCACGGTGCCCAGCGCCGCCATCGCCTCGATCCCGTACTTGCCGGACCCCAGAATCGCGACGTGCGTGCCGAAGTCGGTCGATGCCCCGTGGTCCTGGCTCAGGGTATCGACCGCGATCCCCATGATGTCGCGCTCCTCGACCAGCAGCGCCGCCGCTTCCGGATGGAAGCCCGGAAAGTGCATCACCCCGGCCCCGTCCAGGTTGACAAACGAGGCCGGATCGGACAGCCGCGCCTCCCAACCGGAGTACATGGCAACCAGCGCCCCGGCCGGCAACGGCCCATGCTCGGCCTCCCACGCCAAAATATCGTCCGGCGTGACCTGCGCGTCCGCATCCGTCGCCGCCCGCCCGGAAATATCGACGATCGCCAACGGTCCGACCAACTGGTCAAGTGGCATGAAGTCCGCCGTGACGGAGTCCGCGAAGAAATGCACCGGGGCGTCCATATGCGTCCCGGTGTGCTCGTTCAAGATAAGCTCGTTGGAGTAGTAGCCATTCGCCTCGTAGGTGGTGACGACATTGATCACCATCTCCTGGGTGCCGGGAAAGACGGGAAAGCCCGGCCCGTAGCGGTGCGTGAGGTCCTGGATCATGGCGAATTCGCCGAAACTGACCGCGGTGGCCGTCGCGGCCGGAGACGCCGCCGGGGTGGCCTGCCGCGCCCGCGCCGCCCGTCGCC
>JALZJP010000222.1 GCA_030859715.1 Chloroflexota bacterium | reverse complement strand
AAGTGACTGAGCGTCGCGCTTCGTCTTTGCCTTATGTTCCGCCGCGATCGCCGTGGCGGATGACCAGTGGCATTCGCCATCATTGGTCAGTGGATCATGTCCGGTCCTCATTCGTTGCCGCCAGGTGGCACACCTCTACCAAGTAATCTTGGACCCGGACCGGTCGCCCGGATCGACTGCTGGCGATGGCGGCAAAGACGATGGCCAGTGATTCCAGGTTGCGCTCGACCGCCGTTTCCATCGCCGGGCCGCCGTTCATCCAGTCAATGAACTGCTCCACCAGCCACTGGTGCGCCCAATACGGCCGCTCCACCAGCGGCCGCTCCTCGCCCTGGCCTTCGGTGCCGGGGGTGTGCGAGGCGTCCGGGTGGTAGGTGAAGCGCTCGACCCGGCGGTGGTTCAGAATCAACGTCGCTCGTTCGCACTCGGCCCGGAAGTACTCCTGGCTCCAGCCGTTGAGCTTGACCGCGTTCGTGATCGCCCCCTCGTAGAAGGCGCGGCGGCCGTTCTCGAACTGCATCGTGATCAGCGCTTGGGTATCGCCGGCGTAGGCGCCCCAGCGCGGGTTCCAGGTATCGGCGTACACCGTCTCACAGCGGGCGCCGGCCAGATCGGCCAGGATGTCGAGGTGATGGACCGCGCCTTCGATCAAGAGCGGATCGGGCATCTGGTGCCGGAACAGGCCGGGGCCCCACGCTCCCCACGGCCGGCAATCGTCGGTGAAGCGGCCGATGACGTGGTCGATGTCGCCCGTGGCGTGGGCCTGAACCGCCTCCCGCAGGGTTGTCTTGTCCTGGTCGAAGCGGTGGCTCATCGTCACCCCCATCTTCTTCCCGGCCCGGCGCACCTTCTCGGCGATCCGGCAGGCGGCGATGAGCGTGTCCGCGATCGGCTTCTCGCTCAGAATGTCGAGGTCATGCCGCAGGGCGGCGTCCACCACCGCCTCGTGATGAGCCGGCGGCACCACGATCGTGCAGAAATCGGCGGCATGCGCCCGAAACGCCGCTTCAATCTCCGTGTAGCATTGCGCCGGCCCCAGTCCCAGCCCCTCCCGCGCATTGATGTGGACCTCCGGATTGAGATCAACCGCGGCCACGACCTCGATCGCGCCGCTTTCAACGAACGGCGGCAGGATACGGCGACACCAGCCGTTGCCCATCGCCCAGAGGGCACCCGCCGGTGCCGACCTGGATCATGCGTAACGGCATGACGTCTCCTCCCGCCGCGTTAAGCTGTCGTCGTTCTCGCGCTCAGGCCGCGGGCAACGCGAGCGCCCCGGTCGCGCCGCTGGGCCGGAGATAGGAGGCGACGCCGCCCGCGGGTGATTGACGTTGGTCCAATCGCGGGTGGCGCCAACATCCTATGTCATGCCGGACCCTTGCGTCGGCGTTCCGCCGGTGATGAGACCCCTATCTCACTCGTGGACCGCGGAGCGCGCGGGCACCGCGACCGCGTCGAGACGCGAATCCTCGGACCGTGCGGCGCGGAGAGCGAGCCCGCCGACCGCGGCGACCAGCCAGCCGCCCGAGGCGGGTATGACCACTGTTAACGGAACGCCGAGGGCGAGGAGCCAGGCGCCAAGGCGAACCGGGAGCCGGCCCGTTTCGCGCACCGTCCAGCGGACGTGCTCACCCAAAGCAAGGAGGGCGACCCCGCTCCACATGAACCAGAACCACGATTCCCGCTCGGGATGCCCTTCGACGGTATTGACGAACCGGTCCCCGGCGATCCCCTGGAGCGACTTGAACCCGCCCGCCACCACGAGGCCGTACGTGAGGTGAATGATCGCGGTGCCAGTGATTAGCCGCGGGATCCATTTCGTCAGGGTGCTCATCGATTGAAACTCCATGGTGACCGCCCGCTTCGCGATGGCGCGCGGTCCAGCGAGTCGCCGACGCGGTGCCATGATACCCGCATTGCTCGTCCGGATTCCGTATCTCTTACGGGTCCAACCGCAAGATGCCGCGTTCGAGGGCGGCGGTGACGGCCGCGGTGCGATCGGCGACGGCCAGCTTCTGAAAAATGTGGATCAGGTGGGTCTTGATCGTGGCTTCGCTGATCGCCAGGGCGCGGGCCACCTCTTTGTTGCTGCCGCCGCGGGCCACCAGTGCCAGCACCTCGATCTCGCGAGCGCTCAGCGCCGCCTCGGCCGGCGCCCGCATCCGGTGCAGCAGCCGCGCCGCCACCGCCGACGTCAGCAGCGGTTTACTCGCCGCCGCCGCCCGGATCGCCCGGAACAGCTCATCGCGCGGCGTGTCCTTGAGCAGGTAGCCGATCGCCCCGGCCTCGATGGCGCGCAGGATGTCGCTGTCGCTATCATAAGTGGTCAAAATCAGGATCTGCGCCGTGGGCAATTCTCGTTTGATCCGGGCGGTGGCGGCGACTCCGTCGAGACCGGGCAACCGGAGGTCCATCAGGATCACCGCCGGTTGGTGCCGCCGGGCGAGGAGAACCGCTTCTTCGCCATCGGCCGCCTCGCCGATGATCTCGAGATCGGGCGCTCCGGCCAGCATGCCCCGCAAGCCGGTCCGAACGACGGGGTGATCGTCCACGATCAGGACCCGAATCACGGTCATTGGCCAACTCCGACGATCGCGTGCTCCGCGATGAGCGAGCCGGTCAGCGTTGGCAGTGCCACCGCGATCGTGGTCCCGACCCCGGCCGCGCTCTCGATCACGAGGGTGCCGCCCAGCCGTTCGACCCTTTGCCGCAAGGATGCTAGCCCGTAGCCGCCCCCGCCCGCCTCGGGGGGAGCCGTCGCCGCCGGGGCGAAGCCGATCCCATCGTCCTGGAGGTCGAGCGTCACCAGATCGGCCATCGTGGTCAGGGTCAGCGTCACCGACGAGGCATCGGCATGCTTGCGGACATTGGCGAGACCCTCCTGGGCCGCGCGCAGGAGCGTGACCTCGATCTCGGGATGGAGGTCAAGGGCTGATTCGGTCACCACGAGCCGGGCCGGCACCCCGCTCTCCTCGGTCCAGCGGGTCGCCAGTCGAGCCAGCGCTTGCTCCAGCGACGAATGCTCAAGGGACGGAGGCCGCAGCGCCCAGACGAGGCGGCGGGCTTCAGCCAGGCTCTCACGGGAAGTGCGGCGGGCCTGATCGAGGTGATGCAAGGCGGTGGTGGCGCCGGGCGGCAGCGCCGCCTCCGCCGCCTCCAGATGGAGGACGATGCTGGCGAAGCCTTGGGCCAGCGTGTCATGGATCTCGCGGGCCAGCCGCTGTCGCTCGTCGACGATCCCCGCCTGCCGTTCCGCCACGGCCAGTTCGTCACGGGTCGCCGCCAGCTCCTCAATCAGCCGCCGGCGCTGGTCACTCTGGGTAATGATTCGCTCGATGAAGACGGCCATCACCGAACTACAGACCCAGGCCACGCCCATGATCGTGAGCAGCTCCGGTCCCGGGGGAAAGGCGCCGCCGTCCAGAGCCGCGCCTCGCCACCAGACCAGGAAGGTCAATGGTCCTGACAGCACGATCGCGAGCCTGACCGGCGCCAGCATGAAGAGCTGGACATAGAGGAAGAACACCAGGAACATGAAGATCGGATGATAGCTGGTCAGGGCGGTGAAGAGCAGGCAGGCGCCGGCGAGATAGAGCACGACGAGCTTCAGGTCGCACCGGTTGCTCGTCTGGATCCCGATCAGGCGCCAGTGCCAGAGGCCGAAGAGGAGACCGAGGCCGGCCACGGTCAGTCGTTGCCGGCCGGAGAGGGCCGGGTCGACGATGGCACCCACGACCGCCACCGCCAGGACCACCGTGAAGCCGTGGGTAAAGACCGGCCACCAGCGGAGCCAAACATCGGTGCCGGCCGAAATGGGGGAGTTGACCGCGGTCACTCGTGGCATGGCGCTTCGCTCCCGGCCGCTGCCTGATCGGGATCGCTCCGGTCCCATCACCAAGGCGTGCGGCAACCAGTACGCAATCGTAGAGCATGCGCCGGGATGACGGCGATCACTCCCAGCGGAAGGTCCGCACCGAGATGATCGCGGCGACGCCGAGCAGGACGCCGAGCATCACGATCGCGCTCAGGTTCCAGCCGAACCCGAACCAGACATCGCTCAAGAGGATCACCACCCTCGTCAGCGGCAGCACTTCGGCGACGTTGCGAATCGACTCCGGCATCATCTGGCGGGGAAAGGCTGAGCCGGAGAGGAAGATCATGGGGAAGAAGATCGCCATCCCAACCGTTTGCGCCACCCGCGCCGTGGGCAGGATCGCGGCCAGCAGCATCCCGATCGCGAATAGGCTGAGGCAGCAGAACAGGAAGGCGACGAGCACGGCGGCCGGCGCCCGCGGCAGGCTCAGGTCGAAGACGACCCGGCCGACGACGACCAAGATCAGGGTGCCGAACGAGGTCATCGCCAGGTTGACGACGAGCTGGGCGCCGATGATCGTCAGCGCCGGCACCGGCGTTGCCCGCAGCCGGCGGAGGATCCCCTGATCTCGATAGGTGGCCACCACCTGGGGGATGCCCATGAACGCGGTCGTGCCGATGATGAGGCCGATGTAGCCGGGCGTCGACAGATCGACCGAGCCGATGCCGCCGAAGCCGCGGGCGGGGTCGTTGCCGAAGATGCTGCCGAACAACACCAGCAGCAGGAGGGGAAAGACGAGCGTGAAGAAGACCGCGGCCGGCTCCCGGAAGAGCAGTCGCCATTCGCTGACGGTCATGTGCCAGAATGCGTTCATCGCGAATGACCCCTTCTCACCTGGATCTACGCCCGGCTTGGCGCGAGCGCTCGGCGCGGCCGTTCAGGCTGCCGTATCGTCCGCTGTCGCCGCCAGGTTTCCGGTCAGCGCCAGGTAGACATCCTCCAGCGAGCCGCTTTCGGTCCGCAGATCGGGCGGGATGATGTTGCGGTCGGCGAGCGCGGTCGCCACGCGGGCCATCAGCGGTCCCTCCCCTTCGACGATCACATCGTCGTCATGCTGGCTGACCCGATGCACGCCGGGCAACGCGGCCAACTCCCGCGGGTTGAAGCCATTGAGCGCGCGGAATCGGATCCGCTGTCCCCCCGCCAGGCCGGCGACCAGCGTGGCCGGCGTCTCCAGGGCGACGATTCGGCCCCGGTTGATGACCGCGACCCGATCACACAACCGTTGCACCTCGTCCATGAAGTGCGTCACTAACACCACGGTGACGCCCCGGCCGCGGATCGATCGCACCAGCTCCCAGGTGGTGCGCCGGGCGTGCGGATCGAGCCCGGTGGTCAGCTCATCGAGGACGACGAGCTCCGGGTCGTTGATGAGGGCGAGAGCGATGAACAACCGCTGCTTTTGGCCCCCGGAGAGGTTGGCGAACACCGTGTCTCGCTTTTCCGTCAACCCCCACTCGTCGAGCAATCGCGGCCAATCGGTTGGCCGCGCATAGAACGAGGCGAAGAGGTCAAGCGCCTCGCGGACCTTCATCCGGTCCGGGATCGCCGCCTGCTGGAGCTGAATCCCGATCCGCTGCTTCAATGCCTGGCCGTTTCGCTCCGGATCGAGGCCAAGCACCCGGATTTCTCCCTGATCGGGGTGCCGCAGGCCGGTGACGCACTCCACCAGCGTCGTCTTGCCGGCGCCGTTCGGCCCGACAATGCCGAAGATCTCGCCCGCCGCCACCGCGACCGAGACGTCATCGACGGCGACTGTCTGGCCATACGTCTTGCGAAGATTGTGAACTTCAATGGCAACTGGCATGCCCTGGAATACCTCTCGGAGACCGCGCGAACAGTGTCCAACAGATTCCAGTATGAGCGCATGACACGCTGCATCCATCAACCAGGGAGGAAGACCGCGGCTGCCGATTCGGTGGATAGTCGCATCCATCGATCGGTTGATCCGGCGCCAGTGAGCCGGCGGTCACGATGGAGGCGGAGCGGCGGCTACCCCTACCGATATCCGGCGTCAGCCGGGGCCGCGCCCACCCGGGTAAGGGCCGTGGCCAGCACCGTCGTTTCGGCGGAGGAGAGGTGTTGTGCGAAGTAGGCGGCGATGCCGTGGGCGTAGACCGGCCAGGCGCGCAGTTGGGCGGCGCGGCCCTCGGTCGTGAGTACCGCGTAGGCGCCGCGCCGGTCGTCCGCGCAGGGTTCGCGGCGGAGCAGGCCGGCCGCTTCCAGCCGATCCACCAGCCGGGTCAGGCCACTCCGGCTGAGCAGGACCGCGTGAGCCAGCTCATGGAGGCGGAGGCGGTGGTCCGGGGCTTCCCAGAGAGCCACCAGGACGTCGTACCAGGTCAGCGGCACGAGCCCCGCCGTCGCCAGGTCACGTTCGATCGCCTGGATCACAAGCGAGTGCGCGGACAGCAGGGCGCGCCAGGCCGCCAGCTGCCGCTCGTCCGGTTCCATCATCATGCGCCCATGCTAGCCGAAAGTGGTTGACAACGCAACGATGTTCGGCTACTCTTGGAATAAGTTGCATATGCAACTAGTGTAGAGGCAACGAAATCGGCGAATCGGGAATGAGCGCGGCGTTGCGTTGGCGCCCCGAGATCCGACAAGATGCTGAACCGATGAAAGGAAGCCGTGGCCATGACTGACAAGATTACCCGTGACGAGCTGCGGACGATGCTGGACCGGGGCGAGGCGGTGACGCTCGTCGAGGCGCTGCCCGAGCCGTACTACCGCAAGGCGCACCTGCCCGGTGCGTTGCTCCTGCCCCATGACCGGGTCGACGAGCTAGCCCCGGCCCTGTTGCCGGACAAAGCGGCGGCGATTGTCGTCTACTGCGCGGATCTGTCCTGCCCGAACTCGGCAATCGCCGCCGAGCGCCTAACCGCGCTGGGCTACGCCCGCGTGCGGGAGTACGCCGAGGGCAAGCAAGACTGGATCGACGCCGGCCTGCCGACCGAGCGCGACCTCGCCACCCGAGCCGCCTAACCATTATTGCCGCGGGGCGGCGTATCGTCGTCGCCCCGCGCCGCGTCCCTTCCGGCCAGCGCGGGCGGGCGCGGGATGGTAGGGCTGGGCGCGGGCGATGGTTTCCCGCGTCAAGTGAGCGCTTGACCCCTTAACAACACGAACCCGGCCAGAGTGGCCGGGTCGTGCGGGGTAGGATCGGGGAGTGCGTCGTCGGGGCTCCCGTGGTAGTCCGGGTTGCCCCGAAATCCGCCCTAGCTGACGAAGGCGATGTTGTAGTCGCCGCCGGAGGCATCGGCGATCGCCGTGCCGCCGTCCGCCGAGATGTCCAGCGAGGTCGAGTTGGCGACGGCGCCGCCATCGACCGCGACGCCACCGTAGGTGTCGCCAACGCCGATCGCGTTCCCGGCGTTGCCGCCGCTGTTCACATCGCCGACCGCGACCGCGCCGCCGTTGGCGGACGCGGTGGCGGTGCCGCCGTTGCCGGCCGCCGCCGTGTCGTCATCGGACACGTCATCGCTGCCGAAGAAAATGTCCCGAAGATCCGCGATGCTCTGCATGGCTTGAAGCCCTCCCAGTTCATTCCCCGGACACACAAATGTCCAGGACACTATCGTTCACGCCAAATGGCGTGACGACCCCCAACTGCACCGTACCATCCGGAGCTACCCGGCGTCAACCCCACGGGTGATCGCCGCCTGTCGCGGGAGCAACGTCTCGCGCGTTGCAGGATTCAATAATACAATAGTTCTCCGCGTTACGCTTGTCCTTGGCGCGTCTCAACCTCATTGATCGCTCATTCAGCAAAGGAGATCGGTAGTCAAGCGATCATTCACCCGCTTTGGCGACCACTGGCTCTCCGCTCCCCACGCTCAGACAGGGGACGAATCTCGAGCGCGCTCCGTCGCCATTCTCCCATCGAACCGGCCATCCCTTTGCCGGCGCCACCAGTCCGCGCCGAACGGATCCAGGCCGTGACCTCAGGGATCACCCTCGCCATAGTAGCGGGGCGGGCGGACAACCAGGCGCCCCTCGCTTGGCACGATCTCGAGAATGACCTCCGGCACGTTTGGCAGCAGCAGATCGGCGCCGCCCGCCGGTGGCGTGATGACAAGCACGTCATTGGCGCCGGTTTCGAGGAGATCGGTGACGTCGCCCAGCGCCGCCCCCGCTTCGTCGAAGACTTTGAGGCCGATGAGCTGGTAGAGGAAGTACTCGCCGGCGGCGGGCGGCCTGGCATCGCCGCCGGCAATCCGCACCACGCGCCCGGTGAGCGCCCGGGCCGCCTCGGGGGTGGCGACGCCGTGAAGCTGGATAAGCGCCTCGCCGCCGTGGAGCCGGAACTCCGTCACCCGGCGGGCCCGCGGCTCCCCATCCAGGTAGACGCGGGTGATGGTTTGCGCATGCTCGGGATCGTCGCTGGTGAGGTGGAGCCGCAGCGCGCCATTCACCCCATGCGGGGCGCCGAGCGTGCCAATCGCGAGCCGGACCTGGTCAAGGGGCGTCGTCGGATCGGGGCCGGCCGTCTCCACCAATCGTGGCCGGGCCGCCGGCCGGCGGCGGGCCGGGCGGTTTGGCCGTGCCCCGCGGGGCGGCTCAGCCTTCAATGTCGAGCGTGGCGCGGACATGGTGTCGCGAGCCGGCGATCATCAGCGCCGTGCGCATCGCGCGGGCGATGCGGCCCTGGCGCCCGATCACCTTCCCCAGCTCGGTTTCCGGCACGCGCAGGCTCAGGTGGACGTTCTGGCCCCGGCGCTCGGCGTCGACCTGCACTGTATCGGGCTCGTCCACGAGGTTGGCCGCCAGGTAGGTGACAAGCCCGGCTAGCCGCTCGACCGGGTCGGCCTCAGGCGCGGCCACCTGCTCGTCACGTTCGGGCGCGAGCTCCGGATCGGCGTCGGTCATCCTTCATGCTCCACAACCGGGTCATCAAAACGGGCGTCAATCACCGGATCGAGTGAAACTGCCGGCATGACGTGACCGCGGCTGCCGGCCCCGTGGTTTAGGCCGGTGCGGCGGCCTCACCACCGCGTTCTTTGCGAGCGGCGGCCGGCAATACGCCTTCTCGCTGAAAGATGTGGCGGACCGTGTCCGTCGGCTGGGCGCCGACGCTCAGCCAGTGGTTGATCCGCTCCGTGTTCAGGTTGATGGTGGCGGGGTCGGTGATCGGATCGTAGGTCCCCACGATCTCGATGAATCGACCATCCCGCGGCGACCGGCTGTCCGCCGCGACAATGCGGTAACTGGGTCGTTTCTTGGCTCCCATGCGTCGCAAGCGAAGCTTAATCACGCGCCTATTCTCCCTACTGCTGATCGTTGGTGCTACACACATGCCATGAAAACGTCGCCGCTTGCCGCGCCAGGTCAACCGGGTGTCAGGTGGCGCCGCCTCCCGATCCGTCAGGGATCACCCAAGGCACGGCCTGCCCACCGAGCGGCTCGGTACGGCGGGGCGAGTATAGCCCCGCCGGCGCCCGCCCGTCAACGGCCGGGGTCGATCGGCACCGGCTGGTCGGCGAGTATACCCCCGCCGCGGTCGCCATCTGGCCGGGGATGCCGGCTCGCGCTGCCGGCGCCTTGCCTCGCGGCGGCGGCTTGATTAACCTATTGACCCAGCGTGGTCAGGCGCGAGGAGGCCGAATCGCGAGGTTGCAGCGCGGTCGCGCCGCAGGCCATGACCATGACGTGCGTCAGCCGCGGGGAGAAGCCAAAGCGGGCGGCCCGGCGGACGATTCGTCGCGGTCCGTGTCGCTGGACAAGCGCTTCGGCGATCAAGCGGCTCGGCCGGGGGGCGGGGCCTTCAATGGTCATCGCGGGGCGCATGATTCCACGATCCCCTTCCACAAAAAGACGAGCCGGCCGCGGTTGCCGCCCCGCCCCGCCACCTCATTCGGGGCGCCCCACGCGACGCCTCTCTCCCGTCGATCCTAGCGGACAAACCGCGCTTTGGCAACACCTTGACACGCCGGAAAACAGACGAATTGAGCTGAATGGACGCGATCAGGAGGGCGGCCGTGTGGCAACGTGCGCCTTGACGCTTACGACACGATGGTCGAGCTGACCCTGACGCTCGCGGCGCCGAACGCCCCTTATGGCCGAGTGGAGAGTCCGTTCCCCGCGCCGGTCTCCCGCTGATGGGTCAATCAAACCGCGGCGGGAAGGCCGGACCGTCGATGATCACATCGGAGGCAAGGAGAACGAGATGCCGGACGAGGTTAGGAGCGCCGGTTCGCGGCTCCGCCTGCCGCCACGGCGTCCGCTGCCGGCGCTTCCGTCGTCTCGGCGTCCACGGTAGAGTGGCCAAACTCGGCCGCCAGCACCGCGAGCACGATCTCCGGGTGCCGATCGATGATCCGGAGTAAGGTCTTGGCCGTGCCGTCCGGCTCCCGCCGGCGCTGCTCCCAGTCCCGCAGCGTACCGAGCGGGATCCGGTAGCGGTCGGAGAACTGCTCCTGGGTCAGCCCTTGCCGCTGCCGCAACGCCGGCACATTCACCCACCGCCGCATGAATCTCAACTCCTCGTCGGTCAGTGGCGGATTGTCGGGATCGGAGAGCGCATTGGCCTCAATCTCCTCCTCGGTCATCGCGGCTAGCCGCGCCCAGTCGGTTCGGTCCTCGAATGGCCGGGTCGAGCCATCGGGGAAGACTTGGACGAGGGTTCCATCAGGCAGACGCCGAGCCCTGACGATATTTTCCTCGCTCATTTCGCATGGGCCTCCTCGCTGAGATGATCCGGCGTTTGTCGCCACGATCAGTGTCGATCACGGCAACGAACCAGCCGGGTGCCAATTGCCCCACGGCCTTCATCCTCTTCTCACCGCGCTCTGGCGGAAGGACCGCAAAAGGTGTTTACGCATGGCTGACGATCGGTGGCTTGGCGGCCAGGTTGAGCGTGCTTCTGACCGTTGGATAGCCAGCCTGGCTCATTGAAAGGGAGCTGTCTGGGCGCGTTCTCGCTTCGCGCCCAGACACCATGGGTTACGGCGCCGGGGTGGCGTCACCGGTGGCGGGGAAGACGGTGTCGGCCAGGGTCGCTTCCAGCTCGTCGACGTTGTCGGGGGTGACGAGAATGGTGGGGACCTCGGTCTCTTGCTCGACCTCTTCGCCCCGCAGGTGGGCCAGGCCGACTTCCATCGAGATCCGGCCCATCAGCACCGGCTGCTGCATGGCGGCGGCGACCAGCCGGCCCTGCTTGATCAGCTCGACGCTCTCCGGGCTGCCGTCAAAGGAGGCGAACACGATCTCGTCCGCCCGGCCCGACTCTTCGATCGCGGTCAGGGCGCCCAGCGCGGCCTCGTCGTGCTGGGTGAAGAAGCCGCGGGCTTCCGGGTTGGCGCTCAGCATGTCGGAAGCTTGGACCTGCGCTTCCGCCCGCGTGTAGTCGTTGCTTTCGAGGAACTGGACGATCTGGCTGCCGGCCTCTTCGACGGCGGTGGTGATGCCGCGGGTCCGGTTCTGGCCATTGAGCCGGGCCTGGGAGATCGTGATCATCACCACGTCGCTCCCCTCCCAGCCGTTTTCCGCCATCGTCTCGGTCAGGACTTGGCCCGCCTCGTAGGCGCCGCTCTCATTCGAGGAGATCACGAACGAGACGTACTCGCCGGAATCGGTGCCGATGTCGGCGATCACGACCGGCACTCCGTTCTCGGCGGCCAGCTCCAGGACCGCCGGCGCGGTGCCGCTATCGGTCGGCGAGATGATGATGAGGTCGACCCCGGCGGTGATCGCGTCTTGCGCGTTCTGGAGTTGGAGGCTGGCGTCGTTCCGGGAGTCGTAATCGGTGACATTGATCGCGGCCCCGGTTGCCTCGGCGTCCATCGCCGCCTGCTGCTTGATCCCGTCGGAGAGATATTTCCAGAACGGGACATTGAGGCCGGGCGTGATGTAGGCGACCTGATACGCCTCATCCTGGGCCAGGGCGAGGCGGCCGCCAAGGGCGCCCAGGGCCGGCGCCGCCAGCCCGATCGCGGCGGCGCGCCGCACTGCTTGGCGGCGGTCGAGCCGGCCACTGAGCAACCGGCGCGGTGCAAGTTGGCGGCGAGAAGTTGACATGGTCATCCTCCGTTGTCACGTACCCAACGACAGACCGGCGAGTGACGGCACTCTAGCAGGTTCCGGTGATTGGTTCGGGGCCGGTCTTAGCTCCGGCCGCGCGAGAGGCGCTCGATCAAGACCGAGAGAATGATGACGCCGCCGACCGCCGTCCCCTGCCAGAAGGAGTTGACCCGGAGCAGGTTGAGGCCGTTGGCCAGCACCCCGATCAGGAGCACCCCGGCCAGGGTGCCGACCAGCGAGCCCTTGCCGCCGAAGAGGCTGGTGCCGCCGATGACGACGGCGGCGATGGTTTGCAGCTCGAGGCCGGTGCCGGTATCGGGCTCGATCACGCCCAGGCGACCGGCCAGGATCAGCGTGGCCACGGCGCAGAGCAACCCGGTGAGGGCGTAGGGCAGCACCCGGTAGGCCCGCACGTTGACCCCGGAGAGGCGGGCCGCTTCCTCGTTACTACCGATGGCGTAGATGAACCGGCCCGGCTTGGTCCGGGTCAGCAGGATGTGCCCCAGGATGAAGAGGATGACGAAGGTGATCATGTAGAGCGGCACTGGGCCAAGCTCGGCCCGGCCCCAGAACCGATAGCGCTCCGGCAGGCCGACGATCGAGGTGGCGTTCGACATGACAAAGGTGAGCGATGTGGTAATCGAGAGCATCCCCAGGGTGACGATGAACGCCGTCAGGCGGCCGAAGGAGATGATGGCGCCGTTGAGGGTGCCGATCAGCAACCCGGCGACGAGGGTGGCGACGATCCCGAGCAGCACCCGCTCATCGCCGCCGGCGGTCATCAGCAAGCCGCCGGCCATGCCGGAAAAGGCGGTGATGCCGCCGACCGAGAGGTCGATGCCGCCGGTGAGGATGACCAGGGTCTGGCCGATGGCGATGATCCCGAGCGGCGTCACCTGCCAGATCACGTTCCGGATGTTGCCGGCGGTCAGGAAATTCGGGGTCAGTAAGCTCAGGATGAGGCAGAGGAGGAAGAAGACGCCGAACATCGCGATCTCGACCCGATACTCGGCCAAGAACCGGCGGCCACGCTCCTGGCCGCCAATTGCGCCTATCGTCGCGGTGCTCATCCCTACTCTCTCCCTATCTTGAGCAGTTTTCCAAGGCGAACGCCGCGATTGCGGTCGCTGGATTGAAGTCCGCGCTGAGCATCACGAAGTCCCTCCGGGTACCTCTGGGTGACTGAGGACGGATGGATTCTCAATCGGCCGCGTCAGTCGCACGTCCGCGCCGGCGGTGCTGGTGGTGGCCGTCTCGCCGGTGGCGTGGGCGAGAATCAGCTCCTCGGTCGCCTCGGCGTGGGCCAGCTCGGCCACGATCGCGCCGTTGCGCACGACCAGGACGCGATCGGCCAGAGCCAGGATCTCCGGTAGCTCGGACGATACCAGCAAGATCGCTTTGGCGCTGGCGGCGAGGCCGTCGATCAGCTTGTAGAGCTCGAATTTCGTCCCAATGTCGATGCCGCGGGTCGGCTCGTCGAGGATCAGCAGCTCCGGCTCGATCGCTAGCCACTTGGCGAGCACCACCTTCTGCTGGTTGCCGCCGGAGAGGCTGTTCGCCGCCTGCCAGAGGCGGGGCGCCTTGATCCGCAGATCAGCGGCCAGTTGCCGGACTTGGCGTAGCTCGCGGCGGGGCCGCAACCAGAAGCCGCCGTTGGCGGCGAGATCGGCCAGGGCGACATTGTGGGCGATCGGCAGGTCGATCAGCAGCCCTTGTCCCTTGCGATCCTCCGGCACCATTGCCGTGCCGTGCCGGACCGCCGTTCGCGGCGAGCCGAGCAGCCCGGCCCGGCCGCGCAGCTCGACCTCGCCCCGGTCGATCCGATCGGCGCCAAAGACCGCCCGCACCAACTCGGTCCGGCCGGCGCCGATGAGGCCGGCGATGCCGACGACCTCACCCCGCCGCACCTCGAACGTGGCGTCCCGCACCAGCGGCCCGCGGTTGAGGCGGCGGACGGAGAGCACCGCCGCGCCCGGCGGCCGCCGGTGGCGAATCCGGAACAGGTCGCCGAGGTCGCGGCCGACCATCGCCCGGATCAGCTCGGGCTCGCTGGTGGCGGCGGTGTCGAAGTGGCCGGAGGGGGCGCCGTCGCGGTAGACGGTGATGCGATCGGCGAGGGCGAAGACTTCGTCCAGCCGGTGGGTGACGAGGAGGAAGGTGGCGCCCTGGTGCCGCAGGCGGCGAACCAGCTTGAACAGGATCGCGACCTCGCGCGGGCTGAGGGCGGCGGTCGGCTCGTCCAGGATAAAGAGGCGGGCCTCGAGCGAGAGGGCGCGCAGGATCTCGACCATCTGTTGCTCGGCGACCGAGAGCCGGCTCACCTTGCGGTCGGGATCGACCGGATGCTCCCATTCCAGGCGCTGAAAGAGGGCGTGGGTCCGGGTCCGGATCGTCTCGCGGTCGAGCCAGAAGCCGCCGCGATAGGCGTCGCGGTGGACGAGAAAGATGTTCTCGGCGACCGAGAGATCGGGGATCAGGCTCAACTCTTGGAGCACGATGGTGATGCCGGCGGCGATGGCGTCGGTCGTGTCGCGAAAGGTAACGGGCTGACCGCGTAGGGTCAGCGTGCCGCTATCCGGCTGCTCGACCCCGGCGATGATCTTGGCCATGGTCGACTTGCCGGCCCCGTTCTCGCCCATCAGGGCATGGATCTCGCCCGCCCGCAGCTCGAGATCGACCCCGCGCAGGGCCATGATGCCGCCGAAATGCTTATGTATCCCCGATGCCCGGAGCAGGACATCATCCATGTCCGCATCCCCCGAAACGTACCGGCGTCTGTCCGGTACTCTACTACGGGGCAGCGGAATAAACGCCTACTGTTATATGCCGCCAAGAGAGAGCCTGTCAGCGGAAGGAGTACGTGTGTTCGAGCCAGATGACTATCCGCGGCCGCTGTTGCGGCGCGAGGGCGCCATGAGCCTGGATGGGGAGTGGCAGTTCGCGCTCGACCCGGAGGCGACGTGGGCGACGCCGGACGAGGTGGCGTGGGAGCGCCGGATTCGGGTGCCGTTCGCGCCGGAAACGCCACTCAGCGGCATCGGGGAGACCGGGTTCTTGGGCGCCTGCTGGTACCGGCGCCTGGTTGACCCGGTGGAGCTGGCCGAACGGGAGCGGCTGCTGCTCCATTTTGGCGCGGTCGATGAGGTGGCGACGGTCTGGGTCAATGGCGAATTAGCCGGGATGCACGCGGGCGGCTACACGCCGTTCAGCTTCGACATTTCGGCCGCCGCGCGCTCCAGTGAGCCAATTGAGATCATCGTTCGGGCCGAGGATGACCCACATGAGCTGGCGAAGCCGCGGGGCAAGCAGGACTGGCGGCGGCGGCCGCACTCGATCTGGTATCCCCGCACGACCGGCATCTGGCAGACCGTCTGGCTGGAACGGCTGCCGCCGGTTTGGATCGAGGCGCTGCTCTGGTCGCCGGATGTCGAGGGGTGGCGGATCGGGTTGGACGCGCGCACCAGCGGCTACCCGCCTGATCTCCAACTGGAGGTCCACCTGTCGGTGGGGACGGGGCCGGACCAGCGCATCTTGGCCCGCGACACCTACGCGGTGATCGACCGGGAGGTGCGGCGGCTCATCCAATTGCCGGATCCGGGCATCGACGATGCGCGAAAGGATCTGCTCTGGAGCCCGGAATCGCCGATCCTGATCCAGGCCCGGGTCCGGCTGCGCGATGGCGGCGGCGCCGTGATCGACGACGTACGGAGCTACGTCGGGCTGCGTTCGGTCGCGGTGGACGGCGACCGGTTCATGCTCAATGGCCGGCCGTTCCCGCTCCGCCTGGTGCTGGACCAGGGATACTGGCCGGAATCGGGCCTGACCGCGCCGGAGCCGGCGGCGTTGCGGCGCGATGTCGAGCTGACGCTGGCGATGGGCTTCAACGGCGCCCGCAAACACCAGAAGATCGAAGACCCGCGCTACCTCTATTGGGCCGACCGGCTCGGTCTGCTGGTCTGGGAAGAGCTGCCCAGCGCCTATCGGTTCAGCCGGAAGGCGATCATGCGCCTGACCCACACCTGGACCGAGGCGATGCGGCGCGACCTCGGTCATCCCTGCATCGTCACCTGGGTGCCGTTCAACGAGTCGTGGGGGGTGCCGGACCTGCCGCTGGATTCGGCGCAGCGCGACGCGGTGCGGGCCCTGTACCGGCTGACCAAGGCGCTCGACCCATCGCGGCCGGTGATCGACAACGATGGCTGGGAGAGCGCCGAGACCGACCTGATCGGCATCCATGATTACGATCATGACGCGGACCGGCTCGGTGACCGCTATGCGAGCCAGAGCCGAGCTGATGTGCTGCAACGGGAGCGGCCCGGCCATCGCCGGCTCCGCCTGGCGGGGCCGGTGGACGCGGGCCAGCCCTGGCTACTCTCCGAGTTCGGGGGCATTGCCTTGACCCCGCCCCAAGAGCGCGAACGGAGTTGGGGCTATGACCGGGCGGAGAGCGCTGCCGATTTCCAAGCCCGCTACGAGCGCCTGCTGGCCGTGGTCCGCGCCCTGCCCTTCGCCGGCTTCTGCTACACCCAGTTCGCTGATACCTACCAGGAGAAGAATGGCTTGCTGTACGACGATCGCACGCCGAAGTTCCCGCTGGTCGCGATCGCCCTCGCCACTCGCGGCCCGAGGACGCCGCGCGAGATCGAGCTGGAGCGCCGGCGAAAGCAGGCGACTCCGGACCGGGAGCCAGTGGACCCGGCGGCGGCGCGGGCAAGCCAGGACTCATGACGGGGTATCGCCGCGAACGGGGGTGACGATGACGCTGCCCAAGTATGCGATCCGGGAGCAGGAACGCCGCTTCCTGCTTGACCCGGACGCGCTGCCGCCGCTCTCCGATCCGGACGCTTGGCTGATCGAGGACCTGTATGTGCGGTCGAGCCGTCTCCGGCTCCGGGCGATGACCGCCTTCGATGGGACCGCGCCGGTGTTCAAACTCTGCAAAAAGTACCCGGACGACGACCCGCGCGGCGGGCCGATCGTGAATATCTATCTCTCGGCGACGGAGTACGATCTGCTCGCCGGGTTGCCAGGGCGACGGCTCCGCAAGCGGCGCCACCGGCTGGACGACCAAGCCGCGCCATTTCATGTCGATGTGTTTGAAGGAGCGCTGGCGGGCCTGGTCATCAGCGAGGTCGAAACCGCGGACAGCGTCGCCCTGGCCGCGATCTCGTCGCCCGCTTGGGCGGTGCGGGAGATCACGGCGGACCCCTTCTTTAACGGCGACAATCTTGCGCGGCTGGATGCGGCCGCGCTCGATCGACGACTCCGCCGCGAGCTCTCGCGATCGTCCCGAGCAGAGGAGGGCGCGACCCCGTGACCATGACGACCGTGGCCGAGGGCCGGCCACTCCGCTGGGGCATCATTGGCACCGGCAAGATTGCTCATCACTTCGCCCGCGGGCTCGCCGTCGTGCCCGATGCCGAGCTCGTCGCCGTCGGCTCGCGGGCCCAAGCCACGGCCGATGCGTTTGGGGACGAGTTCGCGGTCGCCGGGCGCCATCCGTCGTACCGTCAGCTCGCCGCCGATCCCGCGGTCGATGTCGTCTACATCTCGACCCCGCATCCGGACCATTGCGCCAGCACCCTGCTCTGCCTGGCGGCGGGGAAGCATGTGCTGTGCGAAAAGCCGTTCGCGATCAACGCCGGTGAAGCCCGCGCCATGGTCGAGACGGCGCGGGCCCACGACCGGTTCCTGATGGAGGCGATGTGGACCCGGTTCCGGCCGCCGATGGTCAAGGTCCGGGAGCTGCTCGCCGCCGGTGCCATCGGCGAGCCGCGCTTCGTCAGCGCCACCATTGGCTGGAAGGCCGCGTTCGACGCCCTCTTCCGGCTCTACAACCCGGAGCTCGGCGGCGGGGCGTTGCTCGATGGCGGCGTCTACCCGGTCTCGTTTGCCTCGATGGTGCTGGGGCCGCCGAGCCTCGTCGTGGGGGCGGCATCGCTCGGCGCCACCGGGGTCGACGAGCAGAACGCGATCGCCCTCGCCCATCCGTCAGGGGCGATCGCCAGCCTGGGGGTGACGATTCAGGCGAACCCGATCAGCGTTGGGCTGATCCTCGGCCCCGCGGGGCGGATCGAGATTCACCATGACTGGCACCGCCCGGAGGGGCTCACCTACACCCCGGACGGCGGTGAACCCGAGCGATTCGACTATCCGCAAACCGCGGGCAACGGCTACCAGCACGAGGCGATCGAGGTTGGGCGCTGTCTCCGCGCCGGTCTACGCGAAAGCCCGGTCATGCCACTCACTGAGTCGGTCAGCATCATGGCGACATTGGATACGTTGCGGGCGCAATGGGGCATCCGCTACCCGATGGAATCGGCCGGCCCGGCCAGTAGCTCGCGCCCGGAAAGGGATCAGCGGCGATGACCATGGACTACGGCACGGTTCCCGGCATCAGCAAGCCGCTCTCCCGGCTGGTGCAGGGGACGGCTTCCCTCCCCTTCGCCGACGAGGTGGGGAGCCTGGCCCTGCTCGATGCCGTCTACGGGCACGGCTGCCGGGCCTTTGACACCGCCCACGGCTATGGCGGCGGCGACGCTGAACGACTGTTCGGCAATTGGCTGGCCAGCCGCGGTGTCCGCGCTGAGGTCGTCATTCTGGGTAAAGGGGCTCACCCGTACGATGGCCGCGATCGGGTGACGCCGGAGGATATTACCGTCGACCTCCACGAATCGCTGCAACGGCTTCAGGTGGACAGCATCGACCTCTACCTGCTGCACCGGGACAACCCGAGCGTGCCGGTGGGACCGATCGTCGAGGTCTTGAACGCGCACCAGCGGGCTGGCAAGATCACCGCCTTCGGCGGCTCGAACTGGGCGGCCGCCCGGCTGGCGGAGGCCAACGCCTATGCCGCCGCCCACGATCTCGCACCGTTCACCGTGAGCAGCCCGAACTACAGCCTGGCCGTCCAGATCAAGCCGCCCTGGACCGGATGCCTCAGCATCTCCGGCGCCGCCGGCGAATCCGAGCGGGCCTGGTACAGCGAGCGGAAAATGCCGATCATTCCCTGGTCGAGCCTGGCCGGCGGCTTCTTCTCCGGCCGCTTCCGGCGCGACAATCTCGATTCGTTCGATGCGTATCTCGATACGCTCTGCGTCGAATCCTACGGCAGCGAGGAGAATTTTCGGCGCCTCGACCGGGCGGCAGCGCTCGGTGCCCGCGACGGCTTGTCGGTTCCCCAAGTCGCGCTAGCCTACGTCATCAGCCAACCGCTCGACGTGTTCGCCCTGGTCGGCTGCCGCACCGGTGAGGAGTTCGCCGAGAACGCCTCGGCGTTGGGGCGGACGCTCAGCCCCGCCGAGCTGGCCTGGCTCGATCTCCGGAGCGACGAACGGCCGTGGTAGGCGCTGTTCGCGGCAACACTCGACCATCGTCCGCGTAATACTCGTTGTCTCGTTGTAAGGTGCGGCTGGTAAACTCTTGGCAACCGCGGAGAGGCGCGCGAGGCTGTCGTCACGTCGATCCAGCTACGGCAGGATGGACGGGACAGTCAGATGGCGGCAGTGTCGCTGTCCGATGCCGGCGTGGTAAACCAGATTCCGGTTCCCGCCACGGGGAGCGGGCGAGGTGCGCCAGCGCTGGATGGCCGGGCGTGACCGGCCGGCCCCTGGTCACGTTCTAGTGGGCGGGGCGCTGGCGCGGGACGAGCGAGCGGAGACGGCGTGGATCAGGTCTGGGCTGGGGCGGGAGTGGTCGAGACGCCGCGCTCCGAGAACGAGATCGACCGGGAGTTGGTGGCCCGGGCCCGGCTCGAGCCGCGGGCCTTCGCCCCGCTTTATGACCGTTATCTGGACCCGATCTATCGGTATTGCTATCGACGGCTGGGCTCCCGCGAGGCGGCGGAGGATGCCACCAGCGCCGTCTTTGCCCGCGCGTTGGCGGCGTTGCCGGCGTACCGGGACGGTTCGTTTCGTGCCTGGCTCTTTGTCATCGCCCACAACATCGTGATCGATACTCACCGCCGGCGGCGGCCGGAGCAACCGCTGGCTGATCAGTACGAGCCGGTCGACCGTGATCCCACCCCGGAAGAAGCCGCCCTTGCCAGCGATGCCCGGCAATCGGTGCATGACCTCCTGGCGATCCTGCCGGCCGATCAGCGCCGGGTGCTGGAGTTGCGGCTGGCGGGGCTGACCGGGGCGGAGATCGCGCACGTCCTGGGGCGCAGCGTGGCCGCGGTGAAGATGCTGCAATTGCGGGCCATGACCCGGCTCCGGGCCGAGCTTGGGGTGCCGGTCGGATCAGGGGAGCGGACGCATGACGTGGTCTCCTAACGGCGGTGCCCGCGAGCGGGCCACGGCCGACGCCCTCGATCGCTTTTGGGATGCGCTCACCGTTGCCCACCCGGGCGGACCGTCCCCCGCCGACGAGCCGCTGGATCGCGGCCTGACCCGGAGCGTGCGCCGGCTCCACGTCACGGAAGCGGCGGCACGTCCCGATCCGGTCTTCGCCGCTCGGCTCCGGGGTGAGTTGATGGCCGCTAGCCCGGAGCCGGCCGTGGCCCCGCCCCCGATCGCCGCTGGCGTTGGCGGGCGGCTGATTGTTTGGCCCCGGCATCGGATGTTGGTTGAGCTGGCGGTGGTCGCGGCGCTGCTGGTCGTCATCCTGGGGGGTGGGGCGGGCGCGAGCCTGCCGGTGTCGTTGGCCCCGGTGTCGCCGACGGCAGCCGCCGGTGGTCAATCACCGGCCGGGTTCGGCGGTGGGTTGGCCTGCGCCCCGACCGTGACGCCGATGCCGACCCACGCCGTCAGTGGGACAACGACGGCGCTCACCACGCCGGTGCCAACGGCGCCGGCCCGCCGAACCGCGATGTGCTGACCACCACCGTGCTCCTCGACTGCCGTCCGCCTGCCATGCCATCATAGGGCTACCCGGAGGTGGCCGCGGGTGGCCCGGGGACGGGAACGAGCAGAGGTCGGCGACGGATGGCTTCCCAGGATGTTGCCCCGCCCACGGACGTCAGTCCGGCGGCGCTGGTGCAAGCCTGCTTGAATGGCGATGAGCAAGCCTGGCATGAGTTGGTCGAGCGGTATGGCCGGCTCGTCTACTCCATCCCGCGCCGGATGGGGATGACGGACGCCGACGCCGACGATGTCTTTCAGAATGTCTTCGTTCTCCTCTACCGCAATCTGGACCACCTGCGGGACCGGTCGCGGGTGTCATCCTGGCTCATTACCGCCACCTATCGCGAATGCTGGCGGACCGGCAAGCAGTCGAATCGTTATGTCGACTTAACGGAACAGCTTGTCGACGGCCGTCCGGCGCCCGAGGCCGAGGTGACCCGCCTCGAACGGGAACACCAGGTGCGCCAGGCGCTGCGTCAGCTCGATGATCGTTGCCGGGTCCTGCTGACCGCGCTCTTTCTCGATCCGACGGCGCCTAGCTATACCGCGATCGCGGCGGAGCTCGGGATGCCGACCGGCAGTATCGGCCCGACTCGAGCCCGTTGCTTCAAGAAGCTTGAAGCCGAGCTCCGGGCGGTCGGCTTTGATGATGAGGACTGACGAGCCGCGCCGGCGATGTATTTTTCGGCCGCGTTAACCCTCCATTAAGACAGAATTGATGCGGCAGGGAGGACGACAGCATGACGCGCCCAGAACTCAATGACGAACGTCTCCTGGCGTATGCCGCGGGTGAGCTGCCCGCGACGGGGGCGGAAACGATGGAAGCGATCCTCATGACAAACCCCGAGCGGGCGGCAATGGTGGCTCGCTACCAAGCGGTCCAACGCGTTCTGCGCGCCGACGACAGTGTGGAGCCGCCGGCAGCGGTCCTCACGCGGGCAATGGCGATCTTTCCGGCGCGGGCCGAGCGGACGGCGCCGGACCGCCTATTCGGGCTATTCAATGCCGCGCGCCGGGTGGTCGCCGAGCTTACCTTTGAAGCCGGCGGCGGGATGCCGGCGCTGGCCGGGTTCCGGGGTGGAGACGCCACTCGCCAATTCGTGTTCGAGGCGGAGGGCACGGTGGTCGATCTCCAAATCGAGCCCCCCATTGACCACGAGCAGCGCTGGCGAATCATGGGTCAGGTCGAAACCGATCTCCTCGATGGGGGACTGGTGGTTGGTCTGGCGCCACTGAGTGACGAGGGGTCCGCGATCGCGGTGACGACCGATGCCCACGGTGGGTTCCACTTCTCGGCGATCGCCGGCCAGTACAACATCTTTGTCCGGATCGACGAAACCCTCGTCGTGCTGCCCAACCTGGTGATTGGATGAACGCCGGCGAGCCCGACCCCATTGCCCTGCTCGACGAGCTGGCCGCGCTGCCGGCCGGAGAGCGGTTGGGCCGGGCCGCCGCCGCCGGCGAGCTGGAGGCGGTCTTGGTCCAGCTCGGCGATGCCAGCGAGCAGTTGGCGGCGTTCGAGATCGCGAAGTCCCTGGCCGCCACCGAGTTGGTCGTGGCGCTAGCGGACGAAGCCGGTTCGTCTCGGGCGCGGGCGCGGGGCCGGCGGGCCCGCGCCATGGCGCTGGCCTATTCCGGCCGCTTCCATGACGCCCTGGCCACCTGTGCTGAAGCGGCGACCATTGCCACCGCCGGCGATCAGGTGGTCGAAGCCGCCCGCGCCCGCTTGGCTTCGGTCAATGCGCTGGCCAGCCTGGGCCGGTTCGACGACGCGATCGCGGCCGGAACATGCGCCCGCCAGGCGTTGCTGACCGCCGGCGAGCCAGCCCTCGCCGCCCGCGCCGATGTCAGCATTGGCGCCACTTATGACATGCAGGACGATCCGGCGCGGGCCGTCGTTCACTATGACCGGGCCCGGATCGGGTTGGTCAACGACCCCATCGCCCTGGCCCAGCTCGAAACGAACCGGGGCGCCGCGTTGCAGGGGCTGGACGAGTTCGTGGCCGCCGAAGCCGCCTTTCTGTCCGCGGTGGAATCCTTTGCCGCCGCCGGTCTCGGCTGGGCCGCCGCCATTGCCGAGGGCAATCTCGCCCATCTCACCGCCCGCCAGGGGCGGCTGGAACGTGCCCTCTATCACTTCGAGCGGGCCCGGCGGCACCTGGAAACCGATGAATCCCCGGCCCAGCTCGCTCGTGTGCTGGCCGAGCAGGCTCACGTCATGACCCAGCTCGGCATGCATGACGAAGCGGTCACCGCCTACGAGCAGATCGTGCCGCAACTCGACGAGCTGGGCTTCTCCTCCGAGGCGGCGACGGCCCGGTTCGGGCTTGGTCAGGCGCTCGGCGAGATTGGCCGTCTGGCCGAGGCCGAGACAGCGCTGGGCGAGGCGGCGGCGGCCTTCGGCGCCCTGGGCCAGCCGGTGACCCAAGCCCGGGTGGCGGTTGCCCGGGCCGCGCTGGGGCGCGCCGCCGGGCACGCGGACGAGGCCCGGATCCTCCTCACCGATGCGCTTGAGGTGCTGGCCGAACGCCCGGTGGACACCGTGATCGCGCGGTATCAACTGGCCCGGATCGCCCTTGAGGCGGGCGAGCTCGATGCCGCCACGAACCACCTGGCACGGGCGATCCCCGTCGCGGAATCGCTCGATTTGGCGCCCATGCTGGCTGATTTGCTCCATCTCCGGGCCTTCGTTGCCCATGCCCAAGGGGAGCCAACCGCTGCCTTGCGCGATCTACGGAGCGCGGTCGAGCGGGTCGAGCGGGTCCGTGGCACCCTGCAGGCCGAGCGCTTCCGGGCGGCGTTCCTGGGCAACCGGCTCGAAATCTACGAGTCGCTGGTGGCGCAACTCCTCAATCAGGCGGACGCGGCGGCGGTGGCCGAGGCTTTCGCCGTGACGGAGCAGGCCAAGAGCCGCGCCCTGCTCGATCTCGTCACCGGCTCGCTCGACCTCACCACCACCGCCGCCCGCGACGCCGCTGATCCCGCCGAAACTATCCTCCTGGCGGAGCTGGCGCGGTTGCGAAGCGAGCTGAACTGGTACTACAGCCGGCTTGACCAGGGCGCCGAGGACGGCCCGGTGACGGTCGACGCCGCCTGGCACGAGGCGATCCGGGGCCGGGAGCGTTCGCTGCAAGAGCTGCAGGAGCGGATCGCGGTCGGCCGCGGCATCGCCGGGCTCTACGCGAAGCCGGTCGATCTGGCGACGATCCAATCGCTGATCCCGACCGACACCGCCCTGGTCGAATACTTCGTCACCGGTGATGAGGTGTTGGCGTTTGTCGTCTTTCAGGGACAGACGACGGTGCTGCGCCGCCTGGCGAGCCAGCGCGAGCTCGTTGAGCAGGCGCGTCAGATTCGCTTCCAGATCAGCCGGGCGATCGCGGCCGGGGCTGGCGCGATCGCTGGATCCCGCGCCGATCGCCTGCAGGCCGAGGCGCGGCGAGCGCTCGGCGCCGTCTATGAGACGGTGATGGCGCCGGTGCTGGCGATCGTGAGTGAGGCGACGACGCTGAGCCTCGTTCCCCATGGCCCGCTGCATACCGTACCGCTGAACGCCTTGTGGGACGGGGAACGGTATTTGATCGAGCGTTTCCAGATGCACTATTCCCCCAGCGCGAGCCTGCTCAGCCACTTCGGCCGCGGTGGGGAACGGACCAACCTAGGGCCGGCGGTGGTGGTCGGCGTGCCTGATGAGCTGGCCCCGCGGATCGCGCTCGAAGCCGAGCGCGTCGCCGCCACGCTTGGCGCCTCGCGGGTGCTGCTTGGGGCCGAGGCCACGGTGGCACGGGTGATCGATGCCGCCGCGTCGGCCGGCATCTTGCACCTCGCCTGTCATGGCCGGTTTGTCTCGGAAAGCCCCCTGGCATCGGGGCTGAAGCTGGCGGACGGCTGGCTGACCGCTCGTGAGGTATATAACTTGCGCATTGGCGCCGGGCTTGTTGCTTTAAGCGGCTGTGACACTGGGCGCAGCGTGATCGGCAGCGGTGACGAGTTGATCGGCCTGATGCGGGGCTTCTTTACCGCCGGCGCCTCGTCGGTGGTGATGAGTTTGTGGACGGTCAACGACGACAGCACGACCGATCTGATGACCGCGTTCTATGCTGAATGGCGAGACGGCGCCAGCGCCGTCGCCGCGCTCCGGACGGCGCAACTACGTGGTCTGGATGCGCGCCGGCATCCCGCTTTTTGGGCGCCGTTTCTGCTCGGAGGCAAGCTCGAATGATTGCTCGAACAGCCCATTGCTTACTATCGGTATGGGTCGCTGTCACGGGGTTCGCCACGGGCGCGTCGGCGGTGGCGGGCTCGCCGGACCACCGTGCGGGCGTGGCCGCTCCGAATAACGATGATCGGCGAGAGCGCCGGGCGGAACGCAAGAAAGACCGACAACGAGCGGCGGCTGACGAGGACCGGCGCCACGAACGCCGGGACGGCGGGACCAACGGGCGTGACAACGACGCGGACGACGGCCGGGAGGATGACCTCCGGGAGCGTCGTGAATCCCGCCAAGACGATCCCCGGCTCTCGGCCCTCGATGAAGACGACGCGGGCGACGATGATGGCGTCGATGATGATGATGACTTCCCGCCGCTGCTCGATGACGACGACGACGCGACGACCGATGGCTTCCGAGCGCGGCAAGTGATTGTGCGCCTGAAGCCCGGTACCAAGATCAACCAGTTCGCCGATCGCCACAAGGCCGCGGTCGCGGCCAAGATTCCGGCGCGCAATCTCTATCTCCTCGACCTGCCGGGGGCGGTGACGGACCCGGTCCGGCTTGGCCCGTTGCGGAACGATCCCGGCACCGTCTGGGTGGAGCTGAACTATGGGCACCAAGTGCCGGAGGGGCGGCCGGGCCGGTTCTTCTTGAGTGCCACCCCGGTCAGCCCGCGCGAGGCCGCCGCCGCTGAGCCGCCGGCCGCGCTCGGCCTTGCCGATGCCTGGTCCTGCGCCACCGGGGATGGCGTGGTGGTGGCGATCCTCGATACCGGGATCGAGGCCACGCACCCGGAACTTGCCGGCCGGATCGCCGCCGCCGGCTGGAACGTGCTGGCCAATAGCCCTGATACCAGCGATGTTAGTAACGGCATTGACGACGACGGCGACGGCCTGATCGATGAGATGACGGGGCACGGCACCCATGTCGCCGGCATCATTGCCCAGGTGGCGCCGGACGCCGGGCTGCTGCCGATCAAGGTGCTCGATAGCGATGGCGTGGGCGACGCGTTCTATGTCGCCGCCGGCATCTACCGGGCGATTGATCGCGGGGCCGAGGTGATCAACCTCAGCCTGGGCTCGACTCACGATGCCCGCGTCATCGCCGAGGCGGTGCGGGCGGCACACGACGCTGGGATCGTAGTCTTTGCCGCCGCCGGCAATGCCGACCGCGATCTGCCGCCTGAATACCCGGCCACCGATCGCCATGCCTTTGGCATCGCCGCCACCGATGCCAACGATGTCAAAAGCAGCTACAGTAACTATCATGCCCGGCTCCTGCTTAGCGCCCCGGGCAACGACGTAGTCAGCACCTTCCCCGGCGGCGGCTTCGCCGCCTGGAGCGGGACCAGCATGGCGACGCCGTGGGTGGCGGGAGCGGCCGCCCTCCTGTTGGAGGTGAACCCGAATCGCACCGTCAACCAGGTGGGGACGCGACTGGAGGCGACCGCGGATCCGATTCCGAAGCACGATCCACGGTATGACGGACTGTTGGGTACCGGCCGGCTCGATGCCGGGTCCGCGACGGGATGCTCGGACTGAGGGAGCGCTGCATGACGAAGCTGCCGGCTCGAATTGTCTGTGCCGCTTGGCTCGCCTGCGCCCTCGGCGCCGGGCGGGCGGCGGCGATGCTGGCCGCGCCCGACGAGGCCGACTCACCCTACCAGGTCGCCTTCCAAGACGGTGACGACGACGATGGCGGCGGTGACTTCGACGACGACGATGACGATGGCTTCGTGCCGGCTCCGGCCCCCCCGCCAGCTCCCGCTCCGGCACCCGTCCCCGCTCCCGCGCCAGCGCCAGCCCCCGCGCCGGCCGCGCCGGCCGCGCCAGCGCCAGTTGTCCAGGAGCCGGCCGATTCTTCGAACGACCCGGCCTTTCAGCCTCCGATCGTCGCCGCCGACGACGACCCCACGACCGACGGCTTCCGGGCGGGACAGGCGATCGTGCGGCTCACGCCGGGCGCCGACATCGGTGCCTTCAATGCCCGGCATGGCGCGTTTATCGCGGCCGCGATCCCGGCCCAAGACCTCTATCTGCTGGGGTTTGCCGGCGACCCCGCCGAGCGGGTCGCGCTCCGTCCCCTGCGCGATGACCCGGCCACGGTTTGGGCCGAATTGAACTTTGCCCATCAGGCGCCGGAGGGACGTCCCGGCCGGTTCTTCCTCAGCGGGATCCCGGTGCCCCCGGAACGAGCCGCGGCGGCCGTGCCACCGGCCGCGTTGGGGATTCCCGCTGCCTTGAGCTGCGCCACCGGGGCGGGCGTGGTGGTGGCGGTGCTGGACACCGGGGTCGATGCCGGCCACCCCGACCTGGCGGCCCGGATCGTGCCCGGCGGCTGGAATGTGCTGGTCAACAGCCCCAACACGAGCGATCAGGGCAATTTCCGCGACGACGACGGCGACGGCGTGATTGACGAGATGACGGGACATGGGACGCATGTCGCCGGCATTATCGCCCAGACGGCGCCGGGGGCCGGCATCATGCCGGTCAAGGTGCTCGATAGCGACGGCCTGGGGGATGCCTTTTACGTGGCGGCGGGGATCTACCAGGCGATCGGCAGTGGCGCCGAGGTGATCAACCTCAGCCTGGGCTCGACCCACGATGCCCGCGTCATCGCCGAGGCGGTGCAAGCGGCGCACGACGCCGGCATCGTCGTCATCGCCGCCGCCGGCAATGCCGACCGCGAGACGCCGCCCGAATATCCCGCCATCGATGTGCATGCCTTCGGTATTGCCGCCACCGATGCCGACGACGACAAGAGCGAGTTCAGCAACTATCACGAGGATCTCTTGCTCAGCGCGCCAGGCAACGACGTGGTCAGCACCTTCCCGGGCGGCGGCTATGCCGCCTGGAGCGGGACCAGCATGGCGGCGCCCTGGGTGGCCGGCGCCGCCGCCTTGCTCCTCGAACGCGAGCCGGGTCTCACCGTCGACGAGGTTGGGGAACGACTGGCGGCCGCCGCCGACCCGATTCCGGACCAGGATCCACGGTACGATGACCTCCTCGGCGCCGGCCGGCTCGATGCCGGCGCCGCGACCGCGTGCGACCCCGAGTAGCGGACGGAGGAGCGGCGTGACTGACCGGCGTGATGACCCCGTCGTCTACTTGGCGACGGCGCCGAACGAGCCGCTGGCCCAACTCTGGGCCGAAATCCTGGACGATGCTGGAATTAAGGTGATGATGAAGCCGATCGGGCCTGGCTTTGGCGCCTGGGGCTCCAACGCCACCTTCGAGCATGAGCTCTACGTGCTGCGGTCGCGGCTGCGGGAGGCCGAAGCGGTCATCGCCGAGATCGAGCCCGACCGCGGACCGGACTCGTTCCTGTAGGCACACCCGGCCAGCGACACATTCGGGCTTCGGGTGAATGGTTCGGCACCGGCTCCCCTCTCCCACGGTTGGGCGGGCGCCCGGGTACCGTCCGGGTGTGGCAGCGGTTGGGGGTGAGGGCCGTGCGGCACCCCAAGCGATCACTCGAAGTATGGATTATCCGGGGATCCCGGCGCGGGCTCGCCAGCGGGCGGTCCAGGTCCGAACCTGATCGAGGTAGGCGGCGGTCAGCCAGGGCAGGTCCGGCCGATCCAGACGGGGCGTCAGATCGCGTTCCATCACCATGCCGGCCCAGGCGAGGAAGGGCGCCATCTGGCGCTGTGGCCCGGCGATGGCGCGGTAGCCGTCGCGGGTGCCGGTCATCAGCGCCCGCCGGGCAGCGACCCAGGTCGCGGGTGGCAGCGCTGGCGCGGCCGGCGCCAGGCTCAGGAGGCTGATGGTCCGCGCCAGGTCGGCGCGGGGATCACCGGTCCGCGCATTGGCCCAATCGAGCACGGCCGTGACCCGCTCGTCGTCGACCAGCACGTTCAGCGGGTGATAGTCGAGATGGAGCAGCACCTCGCGTCGTCCCGTGAGGTCGAGGAGCCGGGCGCGTAAGGCGGCATCAGGGCTCGCCCACTCGATCCAGGACGTGCCGCCAACGAGCGCGGCGGGCGCGGGCAGGGCGTGAATGGCGGCCAGGGCGCGGCCGAAGGCGAGGCCGAACTCGCGGGCGCGGCTCGGGTCACGCTCGACGGCCCGCAACAGCGTTTGGCCGGGTCGCCACTCCAGGACGATGACCGGATGATCCTGCCAGGTGCCGACGGCGTGGACGCCCGGCGCCGGGACGCCGCCCGCGCTTGCGGCGGTCATGGCGGCCAGCTCGCGCTGGGCCTGACCGGCCTGGTCGGGCCGCAGCACCCGGAGCGCGTAGACCCGGTGGTGAGCCTCGACCCGCCAGAGCGCGGTGTCGGCGCCGCCCAGCACCGGCGTCGCCCGCGCCGGCGTGGCCAGGCCGAGCGCGGCCAGAATGGCGAACGGGTCCAGGGGCGACTCCGGCATTCGCTAGCTGCCTCCTCCGGGTTGTTGGATTGGATCGTGACGTGGCGGCGAATCAGCCGCCGCGCCTGGTCCAGCGCTACGGCCCGGCATCATCCGCCGCCAACGCCTCGGTCCGCGCCAGGATGTTGCGCCAGTTGTGGCGTTGGGGCGCAATCTTCAATTCCGTGATGAGCATCTGAATCACTGCTGGCAGCGAGACTATTCCCGTTACCAGATGGAGCTTGTCCAGCTCAATCCGGAGCTGGGCGATCGCATTGATTTGCGCGTGGAGGGCCGCGGAAATATGCAAATGAGGGTGATCCGGTCCGTGATAGCCTGGACCGGGTTGCCAGTGATAGACGAGTAGTTCCTGGTGGTCATGATCCAGGAGGCGATACTCATACATTCGGGTTGTTGCTCGCCACACCGCACGGGAGCGCACGGAGTCGCCTCTGGCAAAGGCAAACGTGTAGTTTATGTCGAGGAAGAGTCCGCTCGGGCCGCCAGTCGATGACCTGAGCGAGGGTGGATGGTCAAAGGTGGCCGTGAGGTCGGTATTCGGGGCACGCGAACCGGGAGAGATTTCGAGGCCCTCGTCGACCACGCAGCTTGTGGCCGATCGTAGGAGCGCCACGATCTCCCGCGCCGCGACCTCAGAATTTCGTTGGGCGAACAAAAGGCATCATCATGTAGAGACGTCCGACCTTCCAGCCTGCCGGGGTGTCAGGAATCGGCTGGTACTCGCCCGCGTCCCACCGCCGGAGAAACTCATCGCCGGAGATGCCCAACTCCCGCCGCGCCCGGCGGTCGAACATGGCACGGGCCTCGTCAACCGTCAGCGGCGTTCGATAGCGGTCGGAGCGACGTTTGGGACGATCTTTGATGTTAATCACGATTGCCTCCCGTCGCCTGGTCTGGCGGAACGTATAGGAACGAACAGTACCATGCCTCAACGCGGCCGGCGAGTGCCGATTCGCGTGACGGGACGCGCTCCGGCCACGGCCGGTTCGTTGGGCAATGGCGGGAACGCCGATCACCGACTACCGCGCTTCAAGCTCCGCCACGGCCGTCTCGGTCCGGTCCAGGATCGCCCGCCAGTCGCGCCGGAGCGGCGCAATCTCAAACTCGGTGATGAGCATCCGGACCATGGCCGGGAGCGAGACCCGACCGGTCACGAGGTGGCGCTTGTCTAAGGCGATGCCACGCCGAGTCACGGCGTCGATCCGGGCATTTATCGAGGCTGAAACGTGCATGTGGGGATGATCTGGACCGGCGAATCGCTGTCCTGGCTGCCAGTGATAAACAAGAAGCTCCCGCTGATCGTAATCGAGGATGCGGTACTGATACATGCTGGTTTTTGCTCGCAACGACTGGCGAACTGCGGCCCCCCGGCTTCCGACAATCGCGAAGGCGTGCTTGACATCGAAGAAGAGCCCGCTCGGACCGCCAACTGACGATCTGAGCGAAGCTGGTGCGAGAAAGGTTGCCGTTTGACTGTCATCAATGGTGTAGGCGCCAGCGGGAACCTCGAGCCGTTGGCTCACGACGCAGCGGGTGGCCGACCGCAACGACTGGAGGAGCGACTTGGCGACGGCCTCAGAATCTTGTGGGGCGGACAAAGGGCATCAGCATGTACAGCTCGCCAACCTTCCAGCCTTCCGGGGTGTCCGGAATTGGTTGAAATTCGCCAGCGTCCCAACGTCGGAGAAACTCATCACCAGTCATTTCCAACAGTTCTTGCGCCTTGGTGTCAAAAAACAGACGACCCTCGTCTGGGCTCAACATGAAGACCCCGGAAACGATCTCTTGGCCGATGATATCTCCGCTCTCTTGTTCCTGTTTTGTCTTGGCAACCACCTCAACGCTCCTTACGTTCGCCAACGACCGCAACCTCGCTTGATTCTAAGAGATACCGCGCTGGCTCGTAGGAACTCCGCTTGGCGACGTCAGAATTTCGTTGCAAGGACAAGAGGCATCAACATGTACAGCCGTCCTACCTTCCAGCCGTCTGGGGTGTCCGGAATTGGCTGATATTCGCCGTTGTCCCACCGCCGCAGAAACTCTTCGCCTGAGATTCCCAGTTCCATCCGAGCTTGGCGGTCAAACTCGACCCGGCCCTCCTCGCGATTCAACTTGAAGACACCGGGGACGATCTCCTCGCCAACGATGTCGTCACTCGCTTGCTCATACTCTGGTTTCGCGACCACGGCAGCCTCCTTTCGTGCCCATCAATAATAGCCTGAATCGGGTTTGCCTCGCGTGGATGCGGGTGCTAAATGCCGGACGATGCGGGACCGGCGCCGTGATCGTCAGATCGGCATGCTCCCGGAAGTTACGAAATTCTAGTAAATAGGATGGCATGCGCTGTCTCTGGCGTCGCGAAGGCGAGCAGCCCACGCGCTTCGTCGAGCAGAGCCGCCTCCTCGGCCGGAGAGAGCGGATCAAAGGGGTCGATGAGCAATGTCGTTGTGGCTTTGGTCCGTTGGAATTTCCAGACGCCGCGGAAGAAACCGTCGACCGTGAAGGCATAGCCCGCGACGTGGCGGCTGCCGCGGCCGGGCGGCACGATCCGGGCGCGATCGGCGTGACCGAGGAACAGGTTGTCATACTCGGGGAAGAAGCGCGGCGGGGCGGGCGTCTCCGGGTCCGGCCGGGGCGCCTCCGGCAGGTCGAACAGCTCGACCCCGGCTTCGTCGTGAAACGCCCGCAAGCGTGGCCGGAGGCGATCGAAGATCTCGCTCAACCGGGTCAGGCCGGACCAATTCTGCATGTCCATCACCGAGGCCGGACCAAATGCCGCCAGGTAGCGGGGCACCAGAGCATCCGGCGCGGTCGCGGTAGCCACCGGCCGGCCCAGCCAGGTCTCCACCGTCGCCCAGGTCGCTTGGCCGCCCTGGCCCCAGATGCCGCGCGGCGGGATTTGGACCAGGGGCAGAATGTAGCGCACGGCGTAGGCAAGGGACGCCGGGTCGTATTCCGGCCATCGCTCCGCCAACAGCTTGCCCAGGGCCGGCCCGGTCCGCGGTTGCTCGGTCAGCACGGTTCGGCCCAGCGCCAGCAGCGACTCGGTATTTATTCCCTTGATGTTCTTGGCAAACGACGTCGACCAGAACACCCGCTCCAGAATGTGCTGGACCATAGGCCGCATTGCCAGGCAATCGCCGGCGGTGACGAGATGGATCGTCGTTCGTAGCAGGGCGGTCCGGACCGCCTGCCGCCCGGTGAGGAGCGCCGCCAGCTCGGCGGGCTGAAACGCTTCCAACCGCGACCAGAGCGCGTAGTAGGGATCGAGCGGGTTTTGCGCCTGCATGCCGGCCAGATGCTGAATCACCTCAATCGCCGGCCGCTTCTCCCGGGCAAACAGCAACTGCCGGGCCAGCGTGGCCCGATTCAGGGCGCGTTGGCTCAAGACATCGCCAGTTCCACGCCGCGCTCGCTTCGCCGCCCCTGGCGCAATCTGTTCTGACACGATACCTCCTCTGGCGCGACCAGCTCGTCCGCTGGCCGAGCGAGGCGGGATGCGGCCCGCGGGGCGAGACGATCCCAGTATGCGGCCACCACTGCCCGGCTTAGCGGAGCGGCCGGTAGAAGTCGCGGACAGCTTGGGCGAACGGTTCGGGCGCTTCCCAGGCCGTGAAGTGGCCGCCGCGCGGCATCTCGGTCCAGTGGTCGATCCGGAGCAGCCGCTCGGCGTACTCGCGCGGCGGCGGGTTGTCCTTCGGGAAGAGGGCCATCCCCACCGGTACCGGGATCGGCTGGCCGGGCGGCAACGACGGGTCGTGCATCTCCTCGTAATAGCCGCGAATCGACGAGCCGATCGTGTTCGTGAACCAGTAGAGGGAGAGGTTGGTCAGCAGCTCGTCCTTGGGGTAGGCGCGATCCAGGTCGCCGTCGCAGTCGCTCCAGGCCCGGAACTTGTCGAGGATCCAGGCGGCCAGGGCCGCCGGTGAGTCGCTTAGGTCGTAGGCGAGGGTTTGCGGCCTGCTTCCCTGCATCATCAGGTAGCCGCCGTTTTCCGCCCAGCCTTGGCCCATCTCGGCCAGGTAGCGTTGCTCGGCGGCGGAGAGATCAGCCGGGGTTGATGCCGGTTGGTTGTGGTAGCCAATGTCGGTGAGGTGGATGCCGATCACCGTCTCCGGCGCCGCCAGCGCCAGCGCCTGGGCGAGCGGGCTGCCGCCGTCGCCGCCGGCGGCGCCGAAACGCGGGTAGCCAAGCACCTCGGTCATCAGCGTGCGCATGAGCGTCGTCGTGGCGGCGATGCGGGCGTTGCCCGTCGCCGGCGCGTCGGAGAAGCCGAAGCCCGGCAGCGACGGCACGATGACATCGAACGCATCCGCCGGATCGCCGCCGAACCGGGCCGGTTCGGTCAGCAGTGGGATGACCTTGGCAAAGCGGTAGAACGAGTCGGGCCAGCCATGGAGCAGCAGCAGCGGCAGCGGGTTCGGTCCGTTGCCCCGTTCGTGGATGAAGTGAACGCCGAGACCGTCGATCTCGGCCCGGAAGTGGGCAAGCAGGTTCAGCTCGGCCTCTTGGCCGCGCCAGTCGAATTGGTCACGCCAGTAGTCGACCATCTGTTTCAGGTAGTCGAGGCTCGCGCCCTGGCTCCAGCCGGTGCCGGGAATCTGGTCCGGCCAGCGGGTCTCGCCCAGGCGAAGCCGTAGGTCATCGAGATCGGTTTGGGGGATGTCAATCCGAAAGGGTTGCGCCTTGGCGCCCGCGGTCTCGATCGTTGTCGTCGAATCAGTCACGGTCGGCTCCTTCTCCGGTCCCGGCACGGCGGGGCACCGCGGTATCACGGACGATGACGGAACAATGGGTTAGGAATTGGCGGACGAGCGTAGCCCGCGGAAGAAGGCCCGCACGTCGGTCACGAGCAGATCGGGCGTTTCCAGGGCGGCGAAGTGGCCGCCGGTGTCGAACTCGGTCCAGTGGACGATGGTGTTGCCTTGCTCCGCGTACCGGCGGATCGCCACGTCTCGGGCGAAGAGCGCGACGCCGACCGGGGTTGGCGGTGGCGCTCCGCCGGCGTCGGCACTGTTGGCGGTGTCCCAGCGAGAGGAGTCGCCGGCGGCCGCGTCCTCGCCACCCCACTCCCCCGACGCGCCGGCGTCGTCACCGCCCCGGCTCTGGCCGTCCTCGTAGTAGATCCTGGCGGCGGAGCCTCCAGTCTTGGTCAGCCAGTAGAGCATGACGTTGGTCAGCAGGGTGTCGCGTGGGATCGCGTCCTCCGGCAGCGCGGCGCCGTCGGCGGTCCAAGACTGGAACTTCTCGATGATCCAGGCGAGCTGGCCGACCGGCGAATCGGTCAGGCTGTAGGCGATCGTTTGCGGCCTGGTGGACTGGATGGCAAAGAATCCGGCTTCGTCGCTCATGTAGTTGGCGATGCTGGCGATCCGCGTCCGCTCCCCGTCGGTCAGCAACGCCAACTCCTCGCCTTCCACCGTGTGGTACGGGATGAAGCCGGCGGTTGCCGCGTTGACATGCACGCCCACCACGTGATCGGCGTCGGCCCGGCCGATCGCCGGGGCGATGACGGCGCCGAGATCGCCACCCTGCGCCCCGTAGCGGGCATACCCCAGCCGCCGCATCAATTCGGCGAAGGCGGCGGCAATGCGGTCGGAGTTCCAGCCGGCCTCATGGGCCGGACCGGAGAAGCCAAAGACGGGCACGGCGGGGATCACGATATGGAAGGCATCCGCTGGATCACCGCCGTGGGCGCGGGGGTTGGTCAGTGGGCCGATGAGGTCGAGGAATTCAACGACCGAGCCGGGCCAGCCGTGGATCAGCAGGAGCGGTAGCGCCGCTGGCTCCGGCGATCGGACATGGATGAAATAGATTGGCTGACCGTCGATCGTCGTCGTGAATTGCGGCAGGTCGATGACGATCGCTTCTTGCCGCCGCCAGTCATACGTGTCTCGCCAATACGCGACGAGGTCTTGCAGATACGCTAGGGGGACACCGCGACTCCACCCCACTTCCGGCGTCTCGTCGGGCCAGCGGGTGCGGCCGAGCCGGTGCCGCAAGTCGTCGAGATCAGATCGCGGGATGTCGATCCGAAACGGCCGGATGTCATTGGCGGCGTGGTGGTCTCCCATGGCGAACCACTCCCTCCAGCGGTGCGAGCTCATGAGCGGAACAAAGCGTTCCGTTCCAATATATTATAACGGAACGGAATGATTTGTTCCATGTATACTGGAGACCATGAAGAACAACCCCTCCCCACCACTGAGCGGACGCCGGGCGGAAGCGGCCCGCAATGACCGGCGCATCCTTGAGGTGGCGCGCCACGTCTTCATCGCCGACCCGGAGGCGCCGATCTCGGCGGTGGCGGAGCGCGCCGGGGTCGGCATCAGCGCCCTCTACCGGCGCTATCGGAGCAAGGATGACCTACTGCGCCGGCTCAGTGGCGATGGCTTGGGCGTCTACATCGCCGAAGTCGAGCGGGCCCTGGCGAGCGACGCCGATGTCTGGTCCGCCTTTGCCGAGTTCATGCGCCGGGTGGTCGAGGCGGATACGCATGCGTTGACCCTCCGCCTGGCCGGCGCCTTCACCCCGACCAACGATCTGTATGAGGAAGCCGCCCGCGCCAGCGAGCTGACGCGACGCCTGCTCGATCGGGCCAAAGCGGAGCGCGCGATCCGGGGCGACATCGAGGTGACCGATCTCAGTTTGCTTTTCGAGCAACTGTCCGCGGTCCGGGTCCGCGATCAGTCCCGGACCCGCCAGTTGCGGCACCGCAACCTGGCCCTGGTGCTGGCCGCCCTGCAATTGGTCGATGCCCCGCCCCTCCCCGGCGCCGCCCCAACCTGGGACGAGTTCAGCGAACGCTGGGACACCTGAGCCGGGGCCGAGTCTTGACTGGTTCGCACCACCGTTCCCGAGGGAGGCCGCATGCCAGGTCGATCGTCCGCGTCCGGTCCGGTGCTCAGCCAGCGAGCGCTCAACCGCGCCTTCCTGGCCCGGCAGCTGCTGCTCGACCGGGCACCGTTGGCCGCGCTCGACGCCATTCATCAACTCGCCGGCCTGCAATCACAGGCACCGCGGGCGCCGTTCGTCGCCCTTTGGACTCGACTCATCGAGTTTGACCCGGATGAGCTGAGTCAACTGATGCTGGCGCGAGCGGTGGTCCGCATCGCCGTGATGCGAAGCACGATCTACCTGGTGACCGCCGCCGATTGTCTCGCCTTTCGCCCGCTCCTGCAGCCGGTGTTGGAGCGCGGCCTGCACGCCACCTACCGCAAGCAGCTCGCCGGAGTCGATCTCGATCAGGTCGTTGCCGCCGGTCGCTCCTATCTCAGCGAGCGGCCGCGGACCTTCGATCAGTTGGGCAAACATCTCAACGAGCGGTGGCCGGAGCGAGATGGCTATGCCCTCTCTCAAGTTGTCCGCGCCTTGGTGCCACTGGTCCAGGTACCGCCCCGCGGAGTCTGGGGCGGCAGCGGCCCCGCCGCCCACACGCCGGCCGACCTCTGGTTGCAGGGGGTTCACGGCCCCGAGCCGGCGATTGATGACCTGGTGATCCGGTACCTGGCAGCGTATGGGCCGGCCACCGCGCGGGATGTCCAAACTTGGAGCGGGCTAACCAGGTTGGGGCCGGTGCTGGCCCGGCTGCGGCCGCGGCTCGTGACGTTTCGGGCCGAGGATGGGCGCGAGCTGTTCGATCTGGCGGAGGCGCCGCGGCCGGACCCGGAGACGCCCGCCCCGCTCCGATTCCTGGCGGAGTTCGATACCGCCCTGCTCTCGCACCAGGATCGGACCCGGATCATCAGTGACGCTCAGCGCCGGGTGGTATTCACGATCAACGGCATTGTCCGGGGCACGATTCTGGTCGATGGCGTGGTCGCCGGCGTCTGGAAGCTCGTTCGGTCCCGGACCGGCGCCGCGTTGGAAGTCGAGTCCTTCGCGCCCCTGCCGGCCGCGATGCGATCCGGGTTGGCGGACGAAGGCGAGCGGCTGCTACGGTTCGCCGCTAGCGACGCCCCGACCCACGAGATCCGGTTCGCCACCCTGGCCTGATGCCGCCGGCAGATCGCACCGATCAGCCCGCGGCGGTCCGAAGCTGACCGGTCAACTCGAGCCCGGCCGCGGTCGCGGCCACGACCACCGAATCGGCAACCAGCGCGAACGGTACCCGCGTGCTCTCGCCTGGCCCGCCGCTCAGGTAGCCCCAGGCGGTGTAGCCGCCGGTCTCGGTCCGCAGCAACCCGTCCAGGCGCAAGACATCGAAGCCGGGGCCGAACTCTTCGAGCTGGCTGACGAGATCGTCCGTCAGGTCAATAAAGAGCCGTGGCAGGTCGGCGCCGAGACCTCGGATTGGGACCGCCACGCCATCCGCGGCCGTCACCGGTCCCTGTCCCTCCCTGGCCAGCTCAAGCACCGCCCGCAGCCCCGCTTCCACCAGTTCCACCGGGGTGGACGCCGACGCCGTCAGGTGAACGTTCCCGGTCGGGTTGCCTCGCTGGAGCTGATACATCCTCGATCCTCTATGTGGTCTGGTGCGCCGGCGGTGAGCGTCGCGGGGTGGAGAAGCGACCGGCTGGCAGGGAGAGCGGGTGGCTTGCATATCCAGGAGGCTTGCATATCCTTGATTGCACGACATCGGCTCCAATCTCGGAGACCAGCAAAGGATACAGCTTGAAGATCGGGGGAATCGAGCTCTGGCCGGCGGCGAAGGCCACCGCCAAAGATTTCATGGCGGCGGACCTGCAAGGGATGGCGGCCGAGGTCGCCTACCACCTCCTGTTCTCGGTGGTGCCCCTCTTAATCTTCCTCACCTCGTTGTCCGGCTTCGTCGGTCGCCAGATCGGGATTGGTAACGTCCTCGGCGAGATCACCGTCTGGCTGCGGACGAGCGCGAACCTGCCGCCGGCGACGGTCGAGGTGGTGATCACGCCGATCGAGCAAGTGCTGCAAGACCAGACCGGGGGCCTGTTGTCGGTCGGCGCCGTGATCGCGCTGTGGAGCGGTAAGAACGCGGTGTCGGCGCTGATGAAGGCGCTGAACGTCGCCTATAACGAGCAAGAGACGCGGCCCTGGTGGCGCACCCAGGCAATCTCGCTGGGATTGACGATCGCGCTCGGGATCACCGCCATCGCGGCCTCGTTCTTCTTCGTCACCAGCACCGCCGCCGGCAACCGGGTTGCCGGCTGGCTCGGCGTGTCCGGCGCTTGGGGGACGGTTTGGGGCTGGTTGCGGCTGCCGCTGATCGCCCTGATCGTCTGCGTCGTCGTCAGCTTCTTCTATTGGATCGGCCCGGATCGCCACGCGAAGTACGAGTTCATCACCACCGGCTCGATCTTCACCGTCGTCCTCTGGACCCTGGCTACCCTCGGCCTGGGACTCTACTTCGAGTACGTGGGCGGGTACGTCGCCGCCTACGGCATTCTCGGTGGCCTGCTCGGCTTCGTCTTCTGGCTCTACCTGATGTCGCTGATCCTGCTCTTTGGCGGCCAGCTGAATGCAATCCTGCACCGGCAGCGGGCCACCGGCAGCGTGGAGTCCGCTTGGGAGCCGGCCACCCGGGTGGACCGTCTCGGCGTCCGGCCGGCTGGCGCCATCGCCGGACCGCCGCTCCTGTTCACGTCCTCGATCCAGGACGAGCTGCGGGATGTGGCCGGGCGCCTCCGGTCCGCCGAAGACGCGGCGCGACGGGCGCGGATGACCGGGCGGGACCATGACCGCCGCCGCCGCTTCCTGATCGCGGCCCGGATGTTGGGCGCCGCCGCGCTGGCGGCGGTGTCGGCGATTCTGCTTGGCCTCCGGCAGCGCCTCTAGCCAGGAGTGGCGCACCGGGCCGGACACGGTTCCACGTGAAACCCTCCTCGATCGCGGCGCTCGTCTCGTGCCGCGCCTGCCCGCGGGTCAGGAGCTCCCGATCGGGTTCGGCTCAGGTCCGGCATTGATCGTGCCTTATCAGCAGGCCGTGATCGGGGCTTGTCTCGACGGGCCGGTGTGGTGTCGTCTATTCTGGCTTCCGGTCTTAGCGTTCGCTTGTTCCGTTCCCCGTCTGGCCGCGAAACGGCCGCGTCACGCGAGACGTTAGAGGGGCGGAAGGGAGCGAACGCCGGCATGGATCTGACCATACCTTGGACCACAGCGAGGCCGGGCGTCCTCCGGGAGCCGGCCGGTGGGAGTCGGATCTTGACGGCGGACGACACGGATCTCGTCGGGCGGGCCCGGACGGGAGACCAGGTCGCGTTCACACATCTATTTGAGCAATATCATGCGCCGATCCTTAACTATCTGCATCGGATGGTGGGCGATCGAGCGCAGGCTGAGGATTTAACCCAGGATACGTTCCTGAAGGCGTACAATGCGCTGCCGGGAACCCGGCCCGATCTCGCGTTCAAGCCCTGGCTCTACCGGATCGCCACCAACACCGCGATCAGCCAGCTCCGGCGCCGCAAAATCGTGCAATGGATCCCCTTCATGCCGGGCCACGACCACGCCGCCGATGATGCGGTGGAAAAGAGCGTCACCCGGCGCCAAGATATCCAGCAAACGCTGGCCAAGTTGCCGAGCCACTACGCGGCGGTGCTGCTGCTCCGGCACTACCAAGGGTTGTCGCTGGCGGAGACCGCGCAGACGCTGGGCGTCACCGAAAACGCGGCGAAGCTGCGGCTGTTCCGGGCTCGCAAAGCGTTCGCCGAGGTCTACGAGGTGGCGAACGCGGTCGGCGGCAGCATCGAACTGCCTCCCAAGCGGGAGGGCCGCTCGTGATGACGCACGACCAGGCCATGATCCTCATCTCCGCTCGCTATGACCAGCTCCTCTCCCCCGCCGAGACGCGAGCCGTGCAGGAGCATCTGGCCGGTTGCGCCGCCTGCCGCCAGTTCGCGGCGGAGACCGACCTTCTGGCCCATGGCCTGCGCTCGCTGCCCCACATGCCGCCCAGTCCCCGCGTCAGTCGCGCCGTCCGCGCCGGCATCCAGGGCGGCGGCTCCCCGTGGGGCTGGCTGGGCCAGGGGATGCGGATCGCGACCTCGCCGGCGCTCGCCATCGCCAGCAGCTTCGTCCTGATCGCGGCCCTGGCCTTCATCGTCGTCCTGGCGCTCCGGCCGATCGGGATCGACGAGCAGCCGCGGGCAACAATCAGCGCGATGGCGATCGACGAGGAGGACACCGAAACCCCGACCGCGACGCCACCGCCGGCGGCGACCATGGTGGCGCCGACCGCTGCCCCCACCGAACGCCCGGTGATGACCCCAACGCGGGAGCCGACGCCGGAGGCAACCAAGCCCCAACCAAACGTGGCCCCGCCGACGCGGACCCCGGTACCGACCGTTCCGGCCGCGCCGCCGCCGGCGCCAACCCAACCCACCGTCGCGCAATCGACCGAAGCGCCAGCGGTGGAAACACCGGCGCCGACCCTTCCCGCCGAACCGACGCCAGAATCGACGCGCCAGATCATCTCCGCTCAATCGGCGGCGACGACCGAGGCGGTGCCGGAGCCGGAACCCACGTCACCACCGATTGTCCGTTCGGACGAGGGGGCTCCGTTCACGTCGACCGAGGAACCGGACGTTGACGCGGAGTCCGCGGCGCCGCCGGACCTGGCGCAGCCCACCATCGCCGCGGGTGGTCCCCCCATGGCCGGCCCCGATGCCGCCGAAGCCGGCGCGGACGGCATGACGACCCTGGCGGGCTCGGAGGCGGCTGATCCGGACGAGACGGTTGAGACGGCCGCGCCAGCGGCGGACACCGCCGCGCCGTCGGAGACGGAAGCGGCAACCGAGGCGGCTCCCCCACCGGCAGAACCGACATCGCCGCCGGACGAGGCCCTGGTCGACGAGGAGCCGCGCCGGGCACGAGACGGCGAACCGGCGGCGGCGCCGCAACTCCCGGAGCGAACCGGCAACGAAGCCATTGGCATGAGTGCGGCGGAGATGGCGGCGGAGATCCAGGCCACGGTGGATGCCGGCCTGGCGGACGATTCCGGACCGCCCACGGTGCCGGTAAGCGCTCCGCCGCCGCCCACGGCGACGATCGGCATCGCGCCGGTGACTCCCGCCCCCGAGGCGGCGATCACCGGCGGCGCCCAGCCGGTTGACGCCGAGGTTACCGGCGCCCCCGCTGATACCGAGCGTATTCCCGACGCCGATCCGCCCGTGATCGACGCGACGACAAGTGGCGACGTCCAGACTGCCCCCATCGAGGCCACTGGCGGAGACGCCGAGATTGCCCCGATCGAGGCCGTACCCGAGCAACCCCCGATCGCGCCGCCGCCGGTTGGGGCGCCGGAGCCGGGGTGGCCGGTGATCGGCGGCGGGGGGACGCAGCACTTCTCATCCGCCGGCTACTCGGCGATCGCGGACGGGAACGGCGTCTCCGTCTACGCCCCGGATGGGACGGCGCTCGGCGTGGTTGGCGCCGGCATCCCGATTTGGGCGCCGTGGGGGACCAGCCTGCTGGTGATCGGCCCCAGTGGCCTGGGCGCCGTCTGGGATGCGACAACGGGGGGGCTGGCGCCGGTCGAGCCGGCGGCGGCGCGAGATGTCCCCGTTGGCTGGGCGAATGGCAGCCCCCTGGTGCAGCGTGTCTACCTCGATGGTTCCGGGCTGGTCGAGCTTCGCGTCGTCCCGGTCGACGGCAGCGGCGGTTATCCCCTCTGGTCCGGCACCGCCGATAGCCTCTTCGGCGAAGGCGTGACCGCCGCCCGGCTCAGCCCGGATGGGGGCCAAATCTCCTTCGTCTCCGGCGGCCAGCTCTACATCGCGCCGGTCGGCGATCCGGCCAGCGCCTCGCCCGCTGGCTAGTCGCGGGCGGCGGCCCGCCCTACTCCCATGCTGGGTTTGAACGTCAAGGGTGACGGCGCTGGACTTCCAGCCCAGCGCCGTCTCCGATCTCCCTTGCTATCGCCGAAGCCTGTACCATCTTGTTGTCAAACCGGATAACATTATGGCAACTGAAGGCTTCCATCAGAATCGTTGGCCCTCAGCTTCCCGTCCACCCAGGTGTACCCAACGGCGATCCGTCCGCCGCCGCTGCCGGGCTGGCTCACCCGCGGTGGTACACTCTTTGGCGGACCGTGATGACTGGAGTGTGAGCGCGTTCGGATGACCAATCTCGAACCCGAGGCCGGCGTTCGGTTTGGCCGAACCACGATCGTCGCGGTCGTTGGCGGCCTCCTCGATCAGGAGGTGGACGCGGTCGTCTATCCCGCGAACCGGCGGGGGGTGATGGGAGCCATGCCCGGCGCTGGAGGTCCGCTCGGTGGAGCCGGCCCGCGGACGCTCGGCGGCTCCGAGATCGAGCGTCAAGCCATGGCCCATGCCCCGCTGGACCTCGGCACGGCGCTGGTGACGGCGGCGCCCGGCCTCGAGCAGCGCGGCGTCCAGGCGGTGATCCATGCCGTGATTCATCGCGCCCTCGGCGAGCCGCCACGGATGGAGGATATCCGGCGGGCGATTGGGGCGGTGATCGCCGCCAGCGACCGCGATCGCTGGCGGTCGGTTGCCCTCCCCCTCCTCGGCATTGAAGGCGTCGCCGTCCGCGGGCAGCCGGAGCCGCTGATCGGCGCCATCGTTGACGAGTTGGTTGGCTGTCTGCGGCGGATGCCGGCCCGGCTCGATCGGGTGGTGATTACCTGCCGGTTTCAGGATCATGCCACGCTCGCCGGTGTCGCCCTCGCCCGCGCCCGCGAGCGGTTGTGGGTCCGCTAGCATGAACGCTCGCTCCGATCCCGGAATGCCGCCGCGGTTTGGCCGGGCTAGCCGCCAGTTCTGGCGGCTAGCCCGCCATCTCACCCCGGAGCGCCTCAATCGGGTGTTGCGCCTCCGCTCCGCCTCGGGTTTACCAATAAGCCGTAGCCGGTTCTGGGCGATGGGGCTGCCGGAGGAGACGGTCGAGGCGGTGCTCGGTCACATCCGATCACTTCAGGGCTGGGATTTGGCCTGGACCTGGGCGGCGCAAGGATTCCTGGGTGAATCCCGGCGGCATGTTACGGCGGGGCGAGTGCGCGAGGCGGCAATCGCCCGCCAACACGCCGCCCTCAGCTATCACGCGGCGACGATCGGAGTCACCGACAATATCAAGAAGTTGCGTACCCTGCGGGCGGCGCGGACGACGCTCTTTAGCCAGGCGCTGCCGGTGCTGATGCCGGAGGTGAGCCGGGTGGAGCCGGTCTGGCGAGCCTCGGTGTTGCCGGGCTACTTGGTCCGGCCGGCCGCCGGCGGGCCGACGCCGCTGGTGGTGTTGCTCAATGGGAGCACGACGGCGAAGGAGGAGACGCTGCTCTGGACCGGGCCGTTAGTGGCGCACGGTCTGTCGGTGCTGTGTCTCGATTGGCCCGGCACCGGCGAATCGGCCTTGGGGCTTGACATAACCGCCGATTGTGACGACTTCACCGATGGCGTGATCGCGTTGGCCCGGGACGACCCGGCACTTGACGAGGATCGCGTCGTGCTGCTTGGGTTTAGCCTGGGTGGCGCGCTGGCCGTGCAGGCCGCGGTCGCTGATCGGCGGATCGCGGCCGTGGTCGCGGTCAGCTCCCCCTACGATGCGCCGCGCTGGCTGCGGTTCGCGAGCCCGGTGATGATCGATCATCTGGTCGCGACGGCGGGCGGCCACGATGCGGTCGATGAATTGGAACGGCGATTTGCCCTGACCGGCATTGCCGAGGCGCTCACCTGTCCGCTGCTGGTCGTGGGGGCGGGAGCGGACCTGGTGATGCCACCGTCGGAATCGCTCCGGTTGTGTGCCGCCGCCGGTGAGAATGGGACGCTGCTCTGGTTTCCGGATGAAGGTCATGGCCTCTACGATGCGGTCGAGCGATGGACGGACGATGTCGGCCGCTGGGTTCGCGGCCTGTTCGACGCCGCGTCCACCCCGGTGGACCCGGCGGCCGCGCTTGGGGATTCGGTCGCCGATAGCCGCGATCGCGACCCGGCACCTGACATAGTACAGGCGGCCGGCGCGCCTCCGGTCCGGAATGCTTGACGCGCTGGCGGCCCGACTCTACATTCCGCCTGGGCGGCTCGCCGCCGCTCGCTGAATCAGACTCCGGTCGATATCGACCGGGGGCCTCTTGCTGTCTTGTCCGATTGCCTGTCGCGAGAGGCTACTGTCGATTCGCTCAGGACCAACCGGGCGGCGCCGGCATCGCGCCGAGGGCGACCGGCCCTCACGGGATCATCGCGGAGGGGAGTCATGGCCGCCGAGGAGCTGCTCGCAGAGCTACGTGACCTGATCCGCAACCGTGAAGATCGCGGCATCCGGGGCTTGGCCTCCCGGCTCGACCCGGCCGAATGGGCCGACCTCGTGCCCCGCCTCGATGACGGCGACGTTGATGCCTTGCTCGATCTGCTTCCCGCCGACGAGATCCCCGCGCTGCTGGAGGAGGTTGATCCCGCCGACGCGGCCGTGATCCTGAGCCGCCTCAGCCCCGCCTTCGCCGCCGACCTGCTGGAGGCGATGGATCCTGACGACGCCACCGATGTTATCGAGCAGCTACCGAGGGATCAGGCCGACCGGCTTCTGACCGAGATGGAGCCGGACGAAGCCGCCGAAATCGAAGAGTTGCGGGCCTTCCCGCCCGATACGGCCGGCGGCCGGATGACTCCCGCCTATGTCGCGGTCTCCCCCGAGATCCTTGCCGACGAGGCGATCGTCGCCCTCCGCCAGGTTGCGGCCGAGGCGGAGACGATCTACTACGTCTATGTGATTGATGAGGAGGAGCATCTGCTCGGGGTTCTCCCGCTCCACAACCTCGTGCTGACCGGCCCCAATACGCCCGTCAGCGAGGTCATGGTCCGCGATCCGATCCGGGTCCACGCCGAGACCGATCAGGAAACCGCGGCCCGGCTGCTGACCGACCACAACTTGCTGGCCCTGCCCGTCGTCGACGATCAGGATCATCTGCTCGGCATCATCACCGAGGATGACATCGCCGAGATCCTGGAGGAGGAGGCGACCGAGGACATCGAGCGGCTCGGCGGCTCGCAGCCGCTCGATATCCCGTACCGGCTGGCCAGCGTTCCCCTCCTGGTCCGCCGCCGGGTCGGCTGGCTGCTCTTCCTGTTCGTGGCCGGCCTCCTCACCAGCCAGGTCTTACGCATCTTCGAGGACCGGCTGCAGCAGACCCCGGCCCTCAATCTCTTCTTGCCGCTCATCATCGGCATCGGCGGCAACGTCGGCAGCCAGACCGTCACCACCCTGGTCCGCGCCATCGGGGTAGGGGAGGTGCAGCTCCGTGATGTTGGCTGGGTGCTCGCCAAAGAGATCGCGGTCGGCCTGGTAATGGGGCTCATCCTCGGTCTCGCCGGGTTTGCCCGGGTCGGGTTCTCGGACGGCCTGGCGATCGGCCTCATCGTCGGCGTCACCATCGCCGGGGTGACGGTCTGGTCGGCCATGGTCGCCGCCATCCTGCCGCTCATCCTGCGCCGGATCAACATCGATCCCGCCGTCGTCTCCGCCCCGTTCATCTCGACTCTAGTCGACGCCACCGGCCTCCTCATCTACATGCTCGTCGCCGGGCTGGTATTGAGCCGGGTGCTTTGAGGGCGATACGGATTGATGGTAGTTATTCGGAGTAGTAGGTACTTCTGGACAAGCCTGGCGCTAAAGCACCAGGCTGAAAACACGAACCCGGCTGAAGCCGGCTCACCACTGTAGGTGGCTTGAATGTTGATAAGACAGTATCGGTGGTTCACCGTGAGCGCCTTTCAGGGCGGTTTGTGAAATCAGCGCGGGGATTTATCCCCGCGCTTAGTCGACCCATACGCACATTCAGATTGGTTATGGTGGAAACGTAACCACCGGTCCAGGGAAGGATTGGCGTATTTCTACCTCGGGTCACGCCCGGGCCGGGCGCCACGACAACGCCTTGGCCAGCACGGCCCGCGTGATCCCCATCCGCAGCGCGATCTCGACGAGGAACAACCCCAGCGCAACGGACAGCGGCAGGTACCAGAGCGGCCGGAACTCCTGTAGGGAAGTGCCGCTGGCCGTGGTGATGGCAAAGACTTGGCCGGGCTCATCGAGCGAGAGCAGGCGGCCGCCGGTTCGGGCCGCGATCGCGTCCAGCAACGCTGGCGCTCCCGGCGCCGGCTGGAGCTCCGGGGAGGGGGGGACGGCGAAGCTCGCCAGCTCCGTGATCACTTCGCCGCCCCGGTCTTGGGCGATCTCGATCTGGTACGCGCCAGCCTCGGGCGCCGGCAGTTGCAATTGGTACTGACCGGGGCCGCTTTGGGTCATGGCTTGGTCGCTCAGCACGGTGCCGGTGGGGGAGGTGATGGTCGCGGTCGTCGTGGCGAAGGATGAGGCGGCCGCCCCGGTCATCAACGAATCGACGCTGATGGTCGCCTCGGGCCCGTCATTGGTGATGGTGACCATCAGCGGACGCTGTTCGGGATCTGGCAACGACCACCGCACCATCGCCGACCAGAAGTCGCCAGCCCGATCCCAGCCGGTCCAGCGCGCCGCGAGGTCAACCCCGTTGTCGGCGGTCCAGGCGACGACCCGGCCCAGGCCGAACTGCCACTTTGCCAGGACGGGGTCATCGCGATCACTGGTCAGGATGACCTGCGCGTCCGGCTTGGCCTCGACAAAGCCGTAGCCATCGAGCAGGGGCAGCTCCTCCGGGGCGAAGCCGCTCAGGATTGGGCTGGGGGCGGTCTGAATCGGACGAAAGCTGCCCCGGATCACCGATTGGCTGCCCGCGCTTTCCGCCTCTTCGACCGTCAGCACCGGGATCTGGTCGGGACGATTGGTGAAGTGGTAGCGGCCGCGGCCCTGGGTGGCCAGGAATTGCAGGAGCTCGATATCGGCGTCGTCGCCGGTCGCGATCGTGGAGAGCGTCGTCCGGTCATCGCGGGCGTCGTCAATCAGCCGTTGGTAGCTGTCGCGGGTGCCGGTGCGCGATTTGCCATCCGACAGCAGGACGATGTGGCGGACCTCGGCGTCGGTATTCCGGATCGCATCGAGGCCGACCGCCAGCGCCGGCAGTAGCTCGGTGCCGCCGGTCGAGGTGATCGCCGCGATCTGCTCGTCGATCGCTTGTTGGGTCGATCCATCGTCGAGCACCGTGAAGGGGACGACCCACTCCTGCTTGTCGTTGAACATCAGGACGCCGATTTGGTCGCCCGGCACCAGGGAGCGGACGGCGAGTCGGGCCGCCTCTTTGGCCATGTCGATTTTGGCGACCGAGCCCAGCGGGTCATAGCTCATCGAGCCCGATTTGTCCATCACCAGGAGGAGGGCGACCCGTTGCCGCTGCCGGCCGTCCGTCGCCCGCACCGTCACCGGCAAGAGATCCTCGAGATCGCTGCCGGCGTAGGCGCCGGGACCGTAGCTGGAGGTGCCGCCCAGGACGACCAGACCCCGACCGAGGCCGCCGGTCACCTCACGCAGGGCGGCGACCTGATCGATCGTAAAGGCGCTGGCGGGCACGTTATCGAGGACCACGGCATCGTATTCGCTCAACACCGATAGGCGCGCGGGCAGATCGAGCGGCTCGATCACCTCGACCCGGGCGCCGCCGCGGGTGAGGGCGCCGCGGATGACCCCGGGATCGCTGTCCGGCGCCGCGACGAGCAGGATGCGCGGCAGACCGCGGACAATGTGGCCCGCCGGGTAGACGTTGTTCTCCACGAACCGGTCGCCCGCGGTCGGGCCCGCGACGCGGACCTCGAGGGCGTGAAAGCCGGCGGCCAGGCTGGTTAGCTCGAAGGCATGGCTGCTCGATCCTGCCGGCAGCTCGACTTCCGTCACCACGCTCTGTTGGCCATCGACCCAGAGCTCAACCCGGCCCGGGCCGGCCACCCCGCTATGGACGCTGGTCAAGATCGTGACCGGCTCCCCCGACCAGGAGGAGGCCGGGACGGTCACGCCCTCCACCCGGAGATCGGTGGCGCCGACGCCGTCGAGCGGCAAAATATCGATCGCCGTGCCATCGAGCGCGGCCTGAGCGGCCTGGTCGAGACCGCGGCCGGTGTTCTCCGCCCCATCCGAGACCAGGACGATGCGGCGGGCGCTGCCGACCGGCAGGGCGCGGGCCAGGGCCAGGGCCGATTCGAGATCGGTGAAGTCGGGATCAAGCCCGGTTACGGCCTCGGAATTGGTCCAGGCATCGCTGATCTGGCTGGTCGCCGTCGTCTCGGTGGCCAGGGTCGGTTCGGCGGCAAAGGTGACGATCGCGGCCCGGCTGCCGGGGGCGGCGCTGCTCAGTGCATCCGTGATCCAGCGGTTGGCGGCCGTTTGGCTATCTCCGGCCAAGCTGCGCGAGCGGTCGACGACGAAGATCGTGCTCGACGCTTGGCCGCCGGTCGCCAGCAGCGGTTCGGACAGCCCAAACACCAGCAAGGCGGCGATGGCCACCCGGAGCAGCAGCACGGCGCGTGTCATCCGGCCCTGGCGCCGGCCGAACCAGACCCCGGCCAGCGCGATCAGGGGCAGGACGGCGAGGAGCCAGAGCGCTTCGGGGCGGGCGAGATTCATTGACATAACGATCCCAGTTACGATCGCGAGACTGGTGAATGATAGATCGCGGGGCGCCAGCGTGGCAGGAGGTTGGCCGTCCATTCTAGGACGAGCAGGATCAGCGCGGCCACGATCAGAAGCGGCCACAGGTTGGTCAGGCTGGTCAGCGGGCCGCCGCTGGCCTCACCGGGCCGCGCCAGCGCCACCGTTTCCGCCAGCGCGGGGGAGGGCCGGAGATCCGATTCTCGCTCGTGTCCGGCGTTGACCACGAAGCGGCCGCTGCCGATGTCGGCGCCCGCCGCATCGAGTTCGGCGATCGTGTAGACGCCCGCCCGCCCGGTATTGACATACGAAACCTCGCGGCCGGCCGCCCCGCTCGCGGCCGGACCGCCGGCGGCGACGGCCAGCTCCACCGGCTCCCCGGCGGGGGGGCTGATCCGCACCGATGTCGCTTCCGCTCGCGGCCGGTAGCGGAGGGGATCGCCCAGGGGCACGGCGGCGGGCAGCGAGCTGGGCGCCAACTCATTGACGGCATTGGCGATCAGGATGGGGAAGGCGACCCGGCGGGGCAGGTTGGAGCGGGCCAGGTCAAAGGCGAGGACGATGGCCGGCGCTTCGGCGATCGTGGCCCGGTAGATGAGCGGTCCCTCGGCGGTGCCCGCGATTTCGGTCCCGGCGCCGGCCGCGAAGCGTGTCGTCTCGCCAAAGGTGACCCCGGCCAGGTCCACCCCGGAGACCAGCGGGTCATGGGCCCGCAAGTGAGACAATTCTGGTTCGAGGATGGTGCCCTCGGCCGGGAACAGCTCTCCCGGCGGCGGCGCCACGACGAGCAGCGGCGTCACCGACCGCGCCAGTTGGGCGGGGGCCGGCGTGACCCGTTCCAACACGATCAGGTCGTACGCGGCGGCGGCCAGCGCCGCCTCGAGGCCGCTCCCCGGCTCCGTCGTCACCTGGGCGCCGGGAAGCGCGGTCAGCACCCGGTAGAGGGCGTCCGGCGCGTCGGAGACGAGTAGAATCTTGAGCGCCAACGCCCGTTCGGCGCCCTGGCGCAGCATGACCGCGGCCTCGTTGTCGGCGGCCAGCGGATCGGCGTGATCCAGCGCCACGGTCGCCTGTCCCGTTCCCGCCGGCAGCGGCCAGATCAGCTCGACCGCGCCGCCGTTGGCCGGGATGGTGACCATCTGGCGATCGATTTCCAGGCCGTCGCCAGTGAGGGCGACCGGCACCGTCGTCTCCACCGGGCCGAAGTTCATCACGCGGGCGTACAGCTCGAACAATTCCGGATTGGCGGGTGCCGAGCGCGCCGCCAGATCGACGATGGCCAGGTTGCCGGCCGCCGCTGGGTCGGCGACGTTGATTAGCTCGATCGCGGCCCCGGTGGCTGCCGCCACGTTGGCATCGACGCCGATGGCGCCATCGGTGAGGAGCACGATCTGGTCGTCACGGTCCGGGAGCAACAGGCTGCCGCTCAGCCGCAAGGCGGCGTTGAGATCGGCCCGGCCCCCGTCCGGCTCCAACTCGTCCAGCCGCTGCCGGAGCAGGGTCAGCGAGGCGGCATCGGTCGCGCCTTGGGTCGTCAGGTGCGTTCCCATCAGCAGGAGCGTCGCGACATCCCCTTCCCGCAACGACGCCAGGCGGTCGCGGGCGATGTCTCGCGCCATGTCGAACCGGGTGGCGCCGTCAGCGGTATCGGTCGCGGTCATGCTAGTCGAGCCGTCGAGCAGCACGATGAGGTGAATCGGCCCCGAGCGGGCGGTGATGCCCAGGGCCGCCAGCGCCCGCGAAGTGACGGGTTGGGCCAGGGCCAGGGCGACGGCGGCGGCGATCAGGAGCTGCAACACGAGCAACAGCGTGATCGGCGGCCGCCGCCAGCGGACATCCTCGACCGGCGCCGGTTGCGCCGCCAGCCAGAAGCGGAGGGTCGGCACGGTCCGAGTCCGCGGCATCGTGTTGCGCATGTGGAGGACGACGATCAGCGGCACCGTGAGTAGCGCCAGCAGGCCGAACGGGAGCAATAGGCTCATGCCACCACTCCCCGCCGGTGTAGCACACCGAGCACCACCGACTCCATGTCCCAGCACGTCAGGAGGCGGGCGTACTTGGTCCGCTCCGCCTGACAGATCTCCTCGATCTGCTCCAGCCAGCCGTTGATCGCGGCCTCATAGCGGTCCAGGACCTCATCGGTCGGCGTCAACCGTAGTCGCGCCGCCGATTCGGTCTCGACCAGCTCGACCGGGGCCCGGTTGGCGTCGACCCCGGCCAGGTAGCGCCTGGTGACCGCCGGTGTCACCTCCGCCTCGCCGAGGACATGGACGATCGTCACCTCCCACCGCCTGGTCCGCAACGAGCGCAGGATCGCTCGCAGCTCGTCGGGGTCGCCCGCCAACAGGTCGGAGACGATGATCATCAGGCCGGGCCGGCGCCGGGCGGTCACGTACCGTTCGATGCTGCCGGCGAGGGCGGTGCCGCCGAGGGGCGGCGTCGCTTCCAAGTGACGCAGCATCGGCATGATCTGGGCCCGGCCCTGGACCGGCCCGAACGGCGCCGCCAGCTCGTCAGCGAAGGGGGCGATGGTCAAGCGGTCGCCGTGCCACAAGCCGATGTAGCCGAGGGCGCCGGCGAGGCGACGGGCGTAGGTGAATTTCGACGGGGCGCCGGCCTCGCCGCTCCAATCCATCGACGCGCTGGCATCGAGCAAGATGTGCAGGCTGAGCTCGGTCGTCACCTCGCTCACCCGCACGAACAGCTCATCGAGGCGGCCGAAGGTGTTCCAGTCGATGCGGCGGTAGTCGTCGCCCTGGCTGTAGCTCTTGAAGTCGGCGAACTCGGGCGAGGTGCCGCGGCGCCGGGAGCGGTGCTCGCCAGCGATGCCCTCGGTCCGGGCCCGGCCGGAGACGAGCGCCAGCCGCCGCAGCCGGCCCAGCACCGCCTCGTCGAACAGTGGCTCGTCCGTTGCCACACCCCGGTGGTGCCCGTCAACCGGTGATCGTGCCTGAAACGGCCGGGCGATGGTGTCAACCAGTGAGCGGCGCATTAGTCATCATCCAAGTTCGAGAAATAGCGTTCCACCACCGGACGATAGGGCTCGGGGACGTGATTGCTGTCCGGTCCGGCCTGATCGATCGCGGTCTGGACCGCGCTGCCGGAGCCGGCGGTGATCCCGGCCCCGGAGCCGCGGACGGTGCCGCCGGCGTTGTTGACGGTTTGCACCCCTTCCTCACCGGGAGCGGCTGGCAGTAGGGTCGTGGCCCGGCCATCGCCCGGGTTCTCGGCTTGCACCCGATCCCCGCTGGCGTCACTGACGCGCCGCTCGGCCTCGCCCGGGCCGGGGGCCGATTCCATGCCGCCGTTGCCCTGTCCTTGCTCGGTCATTGCCGCGTCGGAATCGCCTTCACCGCCGGATGCCCCCGCGCCTTGGCCCGCCCCGGCGCCATCGCCGGTTTGGGGCTCGCCGGCAACTCCTTGGGCCTCGGCCGGCGCCCCCGGCTCGCCGCCCTGGCCCGTTCCGGCCTCGGCCGCGCCCTCGCCGGGCTCACCCCTGGCCTCGCCGCTGCCCTCCTCACCGGCGTCGGCCGGGGACTGCTGACCGGCGGCTGGCTGGCCGGGCTGATCGGCCCCGGACTCGCCGCTCGCCGCCGGATCACCTGCCTCGTTCTGACCGGAAGCGGCGCCTTGCTCCGATGACTCGGATTGTCCCGCGGAGGGATCGGCGCGGTCGCCGGGCGAAGATCCGCTCCCGGCCTGTTGCCGCCCCTCGGATTCTTGGGCCCGTTGCATCTGGTCCGCCAGCTCTTGTTGGGAGGCGACGTTGTCGCCGGTGCGCTCGACCGCGTTGCCCAGCTCCTCGACCGTGGTCCGCGCCGGCTCGCCCCCTTCGCGCAGGCCCGACGCGGCTTGGTCGGTGGCCTGGCGCAGGTCGTCGTTCTCCGGCGCCATCCGCGAGGCGGCTTGCGCCAGATCGCGGGCCATCGCTTCGCGGGCGGCGGGGGAGAGCTGATCGGCTTGGCTGGCAAAATCGCGCAGCTCACCGGCGGCGGCGTCGTACTCGCCCTCGATGATGGCGTCGGCCGCCGGCCTCGTCGTGGCGTGATCGTCCAGCGCCGCCGCCAGTCGTTGCAGGTCCTGTTGGGCCGCGTTGGAGCGCCGGGAGCGCTCCATGACCTCGTCGACCGTCGGCGCCAGCTCGGTATGCTCGGGCGAGAGGGCGGTCTGATCGGCCTCGGGCTGGCGGGCGACGGCGGGCGTGAATTGCGGCACCGAGGCGGCGGCGAGCTCGGGGATGCCCGCGCCGGTGCCGCGGAGGAAGAAGAGCGCGGCCAGGACCAGGGCAAACCCCAGCCCCGGCACCAGCTCCCGGACCGGCGGCGTCAGCCGGAGCGCCGGGTGCTGCTTGGCGTCGGTGATGACATTGGCCGCGTCGGCCATTTGCAAGTAGATGATGGTCGCCCGCTCGCCGTCGCGGGGTAGACCCTGGCCGAGGTGATCGAGGGTGGTCGTCACGCGGTCGTGCAGGCCGAAGCTCCGGTCCAGCATGCGGGCGGTCTGATAGCGTCCGGGCCGGTTGCGGACGGCAAAGATCAGGGCCAGGACGACGAGCGGCACCCCCGCCCCGAGCACGCCCTGCCATTGGAACGCCGGCCCGCCGGCGAGATCGGCCAGCAACCAGAGGCAGCCGAAGGCAAGCGCCAGCCAGACGGCGCGCGCCAGCAGATGCAATCCATGGCGCAGCCAGAGCCGGTTCGCGATCTGGTCCAGCCCCCGGACCACAACCGTCCCGGCCGGGCCGAACTCCTGGTGGAGCGCCGGCCGCGGCGACGGGGCGAAGAGCGGCACCTCGGAACCAAGCCAGAAGGGCGCCCAGAGGAGCTGCCAGGGCTGGAGCCGCGGTCGGGCGCCGGGGCCGCGGGGCACGATCGCCCGCCGGTTGAGGCGTGGCGCTGGTCGCGCGGCGACGATGTCAGCCATGGGTGCTCCGCTTATCTCCAATCGAGCCCGGCCGGGCCGCGCGACCAGCGCCAGAACCCGAGCCAGGCAAAGGTCATGATCGCCAGGGCGACCAGGAGCAAGACGATCCGGCGTTGCCGAGAATCAATCTCGTCCAAGATGGCGCGGGCTTGATCGGTCGCTGTCTGGTCGCCCAGGCCGGCGGCCGCGACCCCCGCCGCCAGGGCGGCGGCGCGGGCTTCCGGGTAATCGGTCCACACCGGCGCCAACCGCCGCGCGATCTCCAGGTCGACCGTCGCTTGGTGACCGGCGGCGGCGATCCGGGCGTAGCCGGCCAGCAGATCGTCGACCCGCTGGGTGGAGGGCAATTGGGCGAATTGGGAGCGGGCCTGCTCGATCAGCTCCCGCGCCCGCGGGTAGGAGTGCGCTTCCAGCGTGGCTTGAATCTGCGCCATCAGCGACTCGGCCTGGAGCCCGGTGTCGCTCTGCCGCATCAGCGCTTCCGTTTCGGTCTGCCTGGCCACATCCCCCAGCTCGGTGAAGAGCCGGAGCGAGCTGCCAAGCTCGGCCTTGGCGGCGGCGTAGTGGGCACTGGCCAGGAGATCCCGCGCCGGTTGCAGGTCGAAGGCGGCGAAGAGATTGGTTTGCCAGCCGTTTGCCGTCCATTGCGGTAGGTTCTCGCGCCATTCGGCCTCCAGCTCGGCGGGCGCCCGGTCATACACCTGCCGCAGGGCGACCTGCCAGTCGGGCTGGTGGCGCAACGTGGTGACAAACTCGTTGAGGCGCCGCAGGCCGTACCGCTCCACCAGGAAGGCGACCACGCCATAGGCGTGGGCGACGACGAGGGCGGGATCGACCGCGGCCGGCGCCGGTTCGGCCAAGATCGTCCAGGGCGGCAGCTCGTTCTGGCGGTTGGCGTTTTGGAGCAAGGCGGCGACGCGGGCGATGCGGGCGCTGACCGGCCGTTCCACATAGAGGGCGATGCCGGCCTCGAAGCCGGGCGGCAGCCGGCCGCCGGCGGCGCGGCGGGCGACGACGCGGGCCAGCGCCTGCCGCAACGTGTTCTCAGCCTCAAGCGGGGACAGGGTTTGCAAACGGGGCAATGCCAAGGCAATTTCTCCCGATCCCAGCGCGGGATCGGCGATCGCAACCTCCGCCGCCATCGTCTTCCCCGCGATCGCCGTCTCCAGCGCGGCCGGCGATGAGTAGACATAAAGCTCAGGCCGGAGCGGCGGCGCGGGAAAGAGGGTGGTGATCTCCTCGTAGGCGCGGTCGAGGTAGGGACCGTAGGCCACCGCGAAGCCGGCGGCATCCAACGCGGCGCCGTCCTGAATCACGATCCGTACGTAGTTGGTGTCAACGGAGGTAAACCCCGGCGGCGGACCGAAGTAGGGGGGAGCCGGGACCGCGGCCACCGGCGGCGCCAGCGAGCAGAGCATCACCAGGGCCAGCACGATCGCCGCCCAGGGGGCAGGCGCCCTACCGTCGGATCGTGGCCGCGGTGTTGCATCCATGGCGCGCTCGTCCTCGTGGCGGCGCGTCGCCCACCGGCCCGAGGCGAAACGGGTGGTCCGAGGAGCGAACGCGAGCTCGATCCCCCGTGGCCGGTCGGCGGACCCGCACCACGCGGACCATCCTGATGCCAGGGGTTGCGAAGTATAGCAGGCGAATGTCACGGCTTTGTCGCCGGAGGCGGCGCGATTTCTGCGTTGCGGTCGTTCGACTACGGGGCGGAAAGGAGAGGATGAGAAATGAGTGCGGTCCTCTTGGTCGTCGATGTACAACGCTGTTTCCTGAACATCTTCACCAGCCACGTCCCGCGACGGATTCGCCAGGTGATCGAATCGCGCCGGTACGATCAGGTCTGGTTCACCCGGTTCATCAATGTCGAAGACGGCCCGTATCGGGCATTTCTTGACTGGCATGGCGGCGCTGAGCCGCCCGATACCGACCTAGCACCGGAGCTGATGCCGTGGACGGCCCCCGACCGCATCTTCACCAAGCCAGGGCTGACCGGCCCGCCCGCGGAACTGGCCGCTCACTTGCGGCGGCTGGGACCGCGACAAGTCCACTTGGTCGGGATCGATACTGACATGTGCGTGCTGAAGGTGGCGATGGATGTCTTCGACCTCGGCATCCGACCGGTGGTCCTGGTCGATTGCTGTGCCAGCACCGCCGGGTTGCAAGCACACTTGGCCGGCCTCGCCGTCCTCGCCCGCAACATCGGCGCCGAGCAACTGCGCGACGCCGGCCTGAGCGAGGGCTACCTAGGCTCGCCCCCCGCGGATGTGACGCGGTATACGAACGAGGGCTGAGTCAATCGGCAATGGCCTTAAGCGATTCATCGGAAAGTGGATCTAGCGTTTCGGGTGGTCAGGGTTGACAATAAGGTGCCAATTGAGAGCGTCAGTCGGCGCCCATGCGATCCATCACCTGATCGATCCGTGAGGGGAGTAGCCGTGGTCTTTGCCTTCCAAGCGGGCAGCGACGTCCCGCTCTACCAGCAAATCAGAGAGGGGCTCCGGCGCGAGATCGCCGCCGGCAACCTCATCGCCGGCACTCGGTTGCCGTCGTCTCGCCTGCTCGCCAAAGACCTCGGGGTCAGTCGCGTCACGGTGGCCACTGCCTACGCCGAGTTGGAGGCGGACGGCGTGGTCGAGTCCCGCGTCGGGGCCGGCACCTTCGTCCTCCCGCCGTGGCCGCTCGCGGCCCACCATCATATACCGCGGGCGACGAGCGATGCGTGGCCCGCCTGGCAAGCGGGGCTGTGTGACCGGATCAACACCGAGCGCGACCGCATGCTCAGGCAGGTGCTGCGCGGTCCCCTCGCCCCCGATACGATCAGCTTCGCCTGGGGGGCGGGAGATGCCCGCCTGGTGCCCACCGACGAGTTCCGCCGGACGCTGACCGAGGTCCTCGACGAGGACGGCGCCGCGGCCCTCGGCCCCGAGCACGCCGACGGCTACCCGCCCCTCCGCCGCGGCCTTGCCGGCTACCTCCAGCGGCTGGGGCTGGACGTCGTTCCGGATGATGTGTTGATCACGGCCGGCACCCAGCAGGTGATCGCGATGGTCGCGGCCACCCTCGTCCAGCCGGGAGACCGGGTCGTTGTCGAAGCTCCCACCTGGCCGGGTGCGCTCGACGCGTTCGAAGCCCGACAGGCCACGCTGATCGGTATCCCGGTGGATGGCGACGGGATGCGGGTCGATCTCCTCGAGCCGGTACTCCAACGCGAGCAACCACGGCTGATTTACACGGTCCCCACGTTCCACAACCCGACCGGCGCCGTCATGAGCCCGACCCGGCGCCGCGCGCTGGTGACCCTTGCCGCCCAGTATGGGATACCGATCCTCGAAGACGACCATGTCCGCGAGGTTCGCTTCGGGGATCCGATCCCGCCGCCGCTGGCGGCCTTCGACCGGCACGGCAATGTGATCCACGCCGGCAGCTTCACGAAATCGCTCATTCCGGCCCTGCGCTTGGGCTACGTCGTCGCTCGGGGGCCGTTGCGGGAATGGTTGACGGCCCAGAAGCGCACATCGGATCTCTTTTCCTCGACGCTCATGCAGCGTGCTCTTTACCGCTATCTGGAGCAGGGCGCCGTCCAGCGCCACTGGAGGCGCGTCAGCCGCGTCTACCGTCAACGCCATGCGACCATGCTCGCCGCGCTCGAACGCTCCTTCCCGCCGGGCTCGACGTGGGCCGGGGTCGCCGGCGGCCTCGTCGTTTGGGTCGGCGTGCCGCCGGGTGTGTCCGTCACGACCCTCTACGGTGAGGCGCTTCAAGCCGGCGTCAGCTTCGTAGCCGGCGCCGCGTTCTTTCCGGAGCCAGACGATCAACCGTTCCTCCGGCTGAACTTCGCCGCCGTCGAGGAAGCGCGCATTGAAGCGGGGATCGCTCTGCTCGGCCAGGTGATCCGCGACCACCTGGCGGCAGCGGGAGATCGCCGCGCCGAAGGCCGGCCCGGACGGGGCCAGCGGGAGATAGTGAACCGCTAGACCGGCTTTCCGAACGATAACCACGGGTGATGTTCGAGCCAGGCGACGACGCCGTGGCCAGGGTTCGCATTGCCATGACCGTGAGACCGAGCCCGAAAGGAGGGCTATTGGATGGCATGACCAGAGCCGCGAGCCCGACCCGACCGGCCGTCCCCGATGATTCCGCCTCACTTGAGCGGCCGGACCGCGCGTGTAGTTCAGGAGATCACAACATGCCACTCGTCAACGTCAAGCTGATCGAAGGCGTCTTTACCGAGGAGCAGAAGCGGGAGATGGTTGTCCGCCTCACGGAGACCATGGTCGCCATCGAAGGCGAGAACATGCGCCCGGTGACCTGGGTGGACGCCCCGGCAACAAGGCCGCGCCGCTGCCCATAGCTTCTTCGTGGACGTCGTTTGTCGTTGCCCCAATCAACAAGGAAAGGAGCTCATCATGCACCGCTTGATTCATCTCATCGTCGCCGTGGTCATCGTCGCCTCCGGGGGACTGATCGGCCGGTCCGTCGCCGCCGCTCAACCCGAGCCGCAGCCGGTCACCCTGCCCTGCGCCACCAACATCAGTGCCCAGGTGTTGGGCAATACGCTGCCGGCCACCGCGGACGGGCAAGCCTTGGTCCTGGCCCGGATCATCTTCGGCCCCGGCGGCAGCATCGGCGCCCACACCCACCCGGGCACGCTCGTCGTCTCCGTCGAAGCCGGCTCCCTTGGCATCACGCTCCTGGACCAGGACGAGACGTCCGTGATGCGCGCCATGCCGGCCGGCACGCCAGCCGTGGCCGAACCAATGACGCAGGACCAGGAAGTGGAGCTCGCGCCCGGGGATTGGATCGTCGAGACGGGGATGATCCTCCACGGCACCCGCAACCTGAGTGAGGAGCCGACCTCGGTCCTGCTGACCGGCCTGATCGAGGCCGGGCAGCCGCTGACCCTGTGTGCCGAGGGAACACCGACGCCGTGATGTGACGGCTCGGAGCGACCACCTATGCAGAGTCAGTGGACCTCGTGGGCCACTGCCGTCCAAAGATCGCTGCATTGCCTTGAGGGCCATGCAGCGATCCCTTAACTTTGGCTATTTTGCGTGCTCTTTGGGCGTTCAAGCCCCGCGCTCGATTGCCGGTGTCGATCCACGTCACCGACACGAATTCAACTCGGCTCAGTCAGCCGGCCAGATGTTGACGCCGTCGACGCCGACCTCGTGCAGGCTCGCCACCGCGTCGAGGAGGCGGGCGCGGAAGGTGCCGGAGCCGTCGCTGCCAATGGCGGCCCGTTCGGCGGCCAGACCGTAGGTGCCGAGGGCCAGGGCCGCTTGCGCCACCGGGTCGGCGCCGGTGGTGAGGAAGATGCCGATCGCGGTCGAGGCCATGCAGCCGGAGCCGGTGATCCGGGTCAGCAGGGGGTGGCCATTGGCGACGCGGACGAGTGATAGCCGTGCCTCGCCGGCAACAACGAGTATTACATTGTAGACGCTCGTCTGTAGATATCGAGACTACAGCGGACTAGGTTTTCGGAATGTCAACGCTTCACCGCGCCTTCGGTAAGGTCGTCCGGCAACGACGCCTACGCTCAGGACTCTCTCAGGAAGACCTGGCCGATCGTGCCGGTATACACCGGACCTATGTAAGCGCGGTCGAATTGGGAAAGGTGCGATTGGGCTTGGCGGCAGCGGAGCGTTTGGCGAGAGGTCTTGGCGTTTCGTTGAGCCAAGTTGTCAAGGAAGCTGAAGAACGAATGGCTTGCGAAGACGGAGCAGATTCCCCGTAATGCTGCTGCAAATCGACGGTATTCCGGTGACAATCGACGGCATTAAGCAAAATGAGCTTGACGCGATCCACGCTCGCCTCGCTGATCTGCTCTCGCGGTCACCCAACCCATGTGAAAAACAGGGCCGCGATCGCTGAGGCTTTCCGCTTTGGGCTTGAAATATGTCCGACGATCAACGCCAGTGACCTCTGGCACCACATTATTTACCGAGAGTATGTACGGACAGTCAAAGAGGTCAGACGGGTAAATGATGCTAAACAGAGTTGGGTGCGGTCTAGTGGCGATGCCTTCGAAGTCCATCTTCAAGACTACTACAACGCCCGGTTGGCGGCGGATGGTGTTTGGCTGACAGCGCTCTTTAGTGACGCGGACAGCAAGAAGGCTCTCGAAGAGATGGGAATCGAAAAGGCGGTGGGTGGATCTAAGCTCGACCTATCGATCCGAACCGCGGATAGGATCGTTGGCGGCATACACGCAAAAGTTAGCCTAGCCGAGCGGGTTAGCGATGATGTTCCAGCCTCTCTAGCCATGATGCAAAAGGGGTACTTGACAGCCCTTGTGACGCTTGACGTGAAATCGTTTCCCCCGGCAACAAACGTTGGGGAGGCACGAGCGTATCAGAACCGAGGCGAGTTCGGCACCCCAGCTTCACCATCAGATAAGCGGCGCTACATCGAAAACCATGGCAGTTTCGATCTTTGTTTGTCGTACAACGCCCGAACGGTGCCGAGTCTGCTAACGACGGAATCGAGTAAGCGGATTGACACGGTGGCCTTCGGTGGACCGCCTGATCCGTTAGAGCAAGCTATTCGCGCGCGCCTCTTCTAGCAATCTCAGGCGCGTTTGCACGGTTTCGTTGATGTACTGATTGGCGAGTTCGGCCATCACGGGATCGAGTTCAAATCCCAGATAATTGAAGCCGAGCTGCATCGCTGCTTTGCCGGTTGTGCCGCTTCCCATGAAAGGGTCAAAAACGATCCCATTCTCCGAAGGTGCTGCCGCCTTGATTGCACGCAGCGGCAGGTCGATCGGAAACGTCGAGCAATGTGGCGTCTGATTCGGTGTCTGGACGAGTTTCCAGACTGAGCCAACGGGTGGTTTCGTCTGAAAGGCGTGCCGTTCATCCTTGGCAAAGATGTAGATTGGCTCATGCCGGCGATGAGGCCGGCGACAGAGTCCTTCGGGTAACGGCCGCGACTTCTCCCAGATAACCTCGCCTCGGAACAAGAAGCCGAGATCGGCCATGGCGAGCGCCACGCGATAGGGAACGGCGAGCAAGTTCCCATACTGGAGCCAGCCAATCTTCTTGTCAATGAATGCTCGTCGTCTCCCCCGATTCTTCGTGTATGCTGAGTTGTTGGCTGCTAGGCCATTGCCATCAGCACCCAATGAGCTGTAGAGATGATCGTCTTCACGCCAGTTGATCGGCGTATTGTACGAATCTCCAATGTTTAGCCAGAGCGTCCCTCGCGGTTTGAGGCAGCGCATTGTCTCAGCCAAGATAGTCGTCAAATTGGCAATGTAGTCACGAGGATCGAGTTCAGAACCCAAGCCGTCAGCACCTCGTTGTCCCCAATATGGAGGTGATGTGACGACGACATCGAAGCTGTCATCCGGTATCTCCCTGAGTCCGGCCAAGCAATCTTCGCTATGCACCCGATTGACTAGCCACGGACCAAGCGAGGACGCCCGCGATCGGGATTCCGATGTTGAACCCATGTGACACGCACCCTTTCCACTGCCCGCGGTGGTGTATCTCCGCTCCTCACTCTATCTTACTGTACGTACGGAACATTTGAACCAGTCTGCCTCGGTGCGCGGATAGACAAGCGTCCTCCTCCCGAATACCACCACGGGATCGTAGCCACCGACGAGTGACGAGGTTCTCCGGCACCGACTCCGCGTGGGCGGGTTGGGGCCAACTCCGCCGCGTCGCGCCAGACCGCAAGCGGCGCTTGCTCGTGGTCAGGGTAGCGGTGGCCAGAGACTCGTTAACATGGTTAAGCCAAAGAAACGTTGAGGCCGGCGACGCCGGTGTCGTGGAGGTTGGCGACCTCATCGAGGAGGCGGGCGCGGAAGGTGCCGGGGCCGTCGCTGCCAATGGCGGCCCGTTCAGCGGCTAGGCCGTAGGTGCCGAGGGCCAGGGCAGTTTGCACCACCGGATCGGCGCCGGCGGTGAGGAAGATGCCGATCGCGGTCGAGGCCATGCAGCCGGAGCCGGTGATCCGGGCCAGCAGGGGGTGGCCATTGGCGACGCGCAGCGTCTTGCCCTGGCCGACGATGACATCGACCGGGCCCGTGACCGCGGTGGTGACGCCGAAGGCCCGGTGCGCGGCCGTGGCCACCGCTTCCGGGTCTTCGTCCCCGGTCGCTTCAACCCCGCGCACCTCACCGGCGCCGACCAGCGCCCCGACCTCGCCCCGGTTGCCGCGGAGGACCGTGATCGGCAGCTCGCCCAGCAGGCGGAGCGCGCTCTCGGTCCGGAACCGGGTCGCCCCGGCCCCGACCGGATCAAGCAGAATGGGGATGCCGCCTTCCCCGGCGGCGCGGCCGGCGATCAGCATCGCCTCGATCTCAGCGGCCGAGAGGGTGCCGATGTTGAGGACCAGGGCCTGGGCGATCGCCGCCATCTCGGCCACCTCCTCCGGCGCGTAAGCCATCACCGGCAGGGCACCGTAGGCGAGCGTCAGGTTGGCGGTGTCATTGGCGACCACGATATTGGTGATCTGGTGGATCAGGGGCTTGACGGTCGCGATCTGGTTGAGCGCGGCGCGCGCGGCGGCGGCGTAGTCCATGGCTCGGTTCTCCTCGGCCGCGGGCCCGAGATCCGGATCATGGGGTGTCCGCTCGCAAGTTCCCGGCCGTGGGGCGCCCCTTCAGTGGAGGTTGGCGTAGACGGGGGCGGAGGCGACGCGCACGCCGGCGCGGGCGACGTGAAACCGGTGCCCGACATCGACGGCTTCCAAGCTGGGATCGAGCCGGAAGGTGTGCGACCGGACCCAGCCGGAACTCTCGTGGAGCACCGCGCCGAAGACGTCCTCAACGGCGACCACCACTTGCGCGTGTTGACACGAGAGGGGGTGAAATTGCTTGACGTGGAGCCAAACTTCGTCTCGCCCGTACGTTTGCAACAGCGTGGCCAGCCGACCCATCTTATCGACCAGCGGCGATTGATCGATCACGTCGTCCCCCTTGGGCCCACCGCCTGAAACCGGTTTCACGACGACACCATTGACGTCGCCTGACGAGTGTGCGGTCGCCTGCCGGTCCCGGCGTTCTGGTCCCGGTGCCGGACTGCCAGTGGCCAACCAGTGCCGATCGCGGCCGTTGCTAGCGACGCACCGTGGCGGCCCAAAGGCCATTGCGTTCCAGAACGTGGGTATGCTAGGATGAAGGCTGGCCTCGTGCGGCGCCCTTTGGGTGTCCGGTGAGTTGCGTGGCGGCCGGGGTCATCGGTGGGCCGGGAATCCGCCTACCCACGTTGGCTGACGCGGGATGAGCCGCGCCACGATGTCTTGCCTATGAATCCCGGTCTCGGCGCGGTCTCCTCCATCCGTCACGAGCAAAACAAAAACCGGCCCCGTATCAAACCAGGCCGGTTTCGCCACTTGCTCCCTACCGCCCAGGCGACCACATACAGGCGGCAGTTCAACGCATCCCTCTTCAATTTGGGTCTCATTCGCGTTTCCTAAAGGCAAGGGTACAGTGGACCAGACTCCTTGTCAACTATCCGGACACACCGATCCGATGCCGTTCGTTGCCGGCACCACGGGGGTGTCAGCGCGGCCAACCGCGGTCACGCCGCGACCAATCCGCGGGCGGCGCCCCACTCGCCGCGTCGGCCAGCTCAGCCAATGCCAGGCGGCGGGCTCGTGTCGCCCCCGATCGTTCGCACCGCGGCGCGGTGACCAGCGAGCGTCGTCGCCGGCCAGAGCGATACCGGCGGCGGGTCGCGGTCCCACTCGATCCGGATGGACGCGACGGCCGATGGGAGGGTGGTAACGCGCCCGGTTGACAACGTTGGCAGTATCTGGTAGAGTTAAATTAAGCATACGGGACAAAAGTCCTGGTTCAGCGAATCTATGGAGGAAAATGAGTTATGATGCGCTGGAACATGGGCGATACCGGCTTCGAAGTTGAAAAGAACGACGTTAGCGTCTCCGCGGTGAGCGGCGACCGCTCCGAGTCAAGTTCGCTCTTCGGCTACGTCGTCGAGTCCGTGGCGACGACCCTGGCTCGCATCGGCGTCTCGTCCGTGGTGGTGGCCGTGCTAGTGGCCCTGGTGATTGCGACAGTCGTCTTCGGCTTCTCCTCCGACGAGGCCTCGGCCCTCGGTCAGTGGTGTATGAAGTGCCGCTAGGCGCGCCTCTCGCGTAAGGGAAGCGCATCCATGCGAACTGAAGGAACGGGCGACGAGCGCGATCAGGATTGATCGCGCTTTCGTCATGCGCCGCCCTCGCATCCCGCATGGTGCCGGCGGCCTTGCCGCGCGGCGGTAGACTTGGGATCGGCCACGCGGTACGATTAGCGTGGAATCGTGTGATTGCTGGGGCCCCGGCCGTTGCGAAATGCGGTCACGCCGCCAGCAGTGGGCTAGCAAGCGCGGCTGTTCAAGCGGATCGCGGCCGCGCACGTATCCACGATCCTGCCTTACCAGACAATCAGCGTGACCTGAGCGGAGAACCAGCTGCCGATGGTGCTCGCCGAGATTCCCGCCAAGCTGCGCTCCTACGTCGTTGCCGTGACCGTGGGCGGTCCGTTGCTGGCCGTCATCGTCGCTCTGTCCGGCGTCGAGATGCTCGGGATGGCCGACCTCGGCCGGGCCGTGCTCCTCACCGCGCTGGCCGCGGTCGCCTATGGCCGGCCGCTGCAAGTTACCCACAAGTTCACCTACGATCTCTCCGAGGTGATCGTGGTGGCCATGCTTCTCCTCTTTCCGTCCTGGCTGCCCGGCGTCTTGATTTTGGTCGCGGGCGGCCTTCATCATCTGCGCCGCTCGAGCTGGGCCCCGGATGACCTGTTCAACCTCGGGCAAAGCGTCGCCACCGTCACGGCCGGGGCCATGACCATTGGGGCTCTGCGGTGGCAGGACGGGCTCGGTCCCTCCTTGGCCGGATTTGGCGCGATCGGCGCCGTCGTTGCCGCCGCCGCCGTTGTCTTGGCGGTCAATACCGTACTTATCGCCGGGGTGATCGCGCTCGATACGGGCGGCCGCTTCTGGGGACTGTGGCAGGCCCAACTCGCCAACATCACGGTGACCTTCGCGGCCCTGGTGGCGTTGGGTTTGGTGGCGGCGTTGGTCGTCCGCGATTATCCAATCGCCATGATTCCGCTTATTCTCCCGGCCGTCTTGGTGCAATACACGCTGCGGCGGCAAGTGCAGTTGCGGGCCGATACCCGAGCGTCGGTCGAGGCCATGGCCGACATGATCGAGCTGCGCGACCCGTATACCGCCGGCCACTCGAAACGGGTGGCGACGCTGGCCCGCATGCTCGCCGTGCGGTTGGGGCTGACCGGTGAGGAGGCCGACCTGATCGAAACGGCTGGGCGGGTCCACGATATTGCCAAGGTGGCGATCAGCGAGGCGGTGCTGCTCAAGCCGGGCCCGCTCACCGGTGCCGAGTGGGTGGAGATGAAATCGCACCCGGTCAAGGGGGCGGAGGTGATTCACCGCTTCGCCGGCTACCGGGAGTGCGAGGCGCTGGTCCGCCACCACCACGAGCGGTGGGACGGCGCCGGCTATCCGGATGGGCTGGCGGGAGAAGCGATCCCGCTCGGCGCCCGCATCCTCGCCGTGGCCGACTCGTTCGACGCGCTCTCCTCTTCTCGTCCCTACCGATCGGCCCTCGGCCAAGAAACCGTCCTGCGGATGCTGGAGGAGGGCGCCGGCACCCAGTGGGATCGCCGGGTGGTGGAAGAGCTGGTCGCCGTTCAGCGGGAGCGTGAAACGCCGGTCGCCGCCGGCGCCTCCCGCCCGGTCCCGGCCTGATGGCGAACCCGGCGCGACCGCTCAGGCTCCCCGCGAGCGAGCGGGATCGATCAGCTGCGGCGACAATCGAGAGCGGCTGGCGGCCCCGTGCCTACCTCCGCCTGTCGCGACTGCTGCCGCCCCGCGGGTATGTGGGCAAGGTGCTCCTGGTCGCGTTCGTGGGCACCCATATCCCCCTGGCCGTCCTCGTGATCTACCTGCTCGGCGTTTCGCGGTTCAGTCTGGCCGAGGCACTCCCGCTCCTGCTGGTGGCGCTCGGCGCCACCGTGTTCGGCAGCGTCCTCACCCTGCTCGCGCTCCGGGTCCTGGTGGCGCCGGTCGCGCTCGCCTCGCGCGCCCTGCGCCAGGCCCGCCTCGGCGGCGAGCGGCCGGTGCTGCCAACTGACCTGGAGGACGAAGGCGGGCGGCTGCTGGCCGAAACCCAGCACACGCTCGATACCCTCGATGCCGTGATCGCCCGGTTGGAACAGGAGGCCGCCACCGACGAGTTGACCGGCATGCTCAACCGGCGGGCGGGCGAGCGGCGCTTGCGCCTGGCGCTGGCCGCCCCCCATGGCGAACGCGAGCGGCTCGCCGTGGCGCTGCTCGACGTCGATGGCTTGAAGGCGGTCAATGACCGGTGGGGCCACGCGGCGGGCGATGCGGCGCTGGCGCACCTGGCGGTGGCCCTCGGCCAGCACGTCGGCGACCAGGGCTGGGTCGCCCGCTGGGGCGGCGACGAGTTTCTGGTGGTGCTGCGGGAGGACGACGACGGACCGGCCGCCGGGGCGGTGCTGGCGGCGGTGCGGAAGGCGATCGCCGCCGCCCCCCTGCCGATGGTGAAGGCGGGCGAGGGGCGGCTGGGGATCAGTTGGGGCCTCTCCCGGCCGGCGCCGGCCGAGGACCTCGCCACCGTGGTCGAGCGGGCGGACGCCGCGCTCTACCGGGCGAAACAACGGTCGCGGGGAGCGGCGGCGGGGCGGTAGGGGAGCGCCCGGCGCGGGCGTGGTGAACTCGTCAGGGAGCGGGCGTCGCCCGCGGGCCGAACCAGACCGTGACTCCGGCTACATAGCGGTCGATCAGATACCGATCATTGACCAGGATGAAGGTGACCAGGTCGGTGTCAATCGCATTGGGATTGGCGCTCGCCACGGGTGCGGTATCGATCAGGGCGACCACCCGGCCATCCGGCAGCCGGCGTGCCTCGCGGATGGCGACCAGTCGCCGCCGTCGTTCAACCGGCACCGCTTCGGCGTTCGCGGCATAGGCTCGCAGATCAGCCTCGGTCACACTCCCGGCGCCGAACGAATCGCGCAGAAACTCGTCCGATACCAGCGACATCAAGCCGATCACGTCGCTGCCGTTGGCGCAGGCGAGGTACCGCTGCATCGTCTCCGTCAGCGCGCTCGACGTCTCGGCCGCGACCGGATCACCGGCGGGGAACTCCGGCCGCAGCAACCGCGGGGTGCCGATCGGTTCCACCGGCGCCCGCGGTGGCGCGGAATGAGTGTGGTCTCCATGATCCTGGTGCCCATGCTCAAGCGCCGGTGTCGCCGGCGGCGTCGCCACCGGGCTGCCGAGGATGGCGACGATGGCGACGATGGCCGAGACCTCGCGGCGATCGACCGCGCAGAGCTCGACGCTCGGCAGCGGCGTCGCGGGCTGGGCGGCGACTGGGCTCAGCGTGAGCAGGAACGCGACCGCGCCAACGATCGCCATGCGAAGCAACGACATACGGCTTACGTCTCTCCGGGCCAGGGCGAAGCCGGCCCCGCGCGGGCGGACCCCTGGTAGTATGCGCGATCCGGACCGGCGTTGCGGCCATGTCCGCGCCGGAGACCCAAAAGGTCGATCTTGCCGCGACTACTGGCTGGACAGCACCTCGTAATGGGTGACGCGCGGATTCTTTTCAAGGAGATACTCGTCGTCGTCCGGGTAGTAGACGGCGACCTCCGGGTTGGGGCCGGCGAAGCGCCGGATGTCGTCCCAGGCGTCCCAGAAGGTCAGCAGCGTGAATTCGGCGACATCACCGTCGACCCGGCGCAAGACATGGACGCAGCGATTTCCGGCGGTGGCCGCGTAGTCGTTCAGACCGGTCGCCAGCAAGTACTGGTAGTAGGCGTCGGCGTGGGCGGCTCGGGTGCGGCCGACCCAGATTCGTCCAATCATCGCGATGCTCTCCTCTCGTTGCTTCGGACGCGCATGAGATTAGCCTACCGCCCGGAGCAGCGCGGTGGTGCCGACGCCGACGACGATGGCAAAGCTGAGATTGCCGGTCCGCAGCATGGCCAGGACGACCAGGGCCGAGGCCGCGGTTTCGACCGGGCCGCGGGTGAGGGCCAGGGACGCGATCAGCGCCACCAGCAGGGTGCCGGGCAGCGCCTGCAGCACGGCCTCGACCGCGGGCGAGGGGGTGACGCGCGACATCAGCCAGAGGCCGCCGGCGCGGGTGGCGTAGGTGGCGATGGCCATCCCGGCAATCGTCAGCATCGCCTCAGCGGTCATGGCGCAGCCCGGCCACGATCGCCCCGGCCAAACCGCCGAAGAGCACGTTCCAGGTGCCGGGAAGCCAGCGCCCGACCAGGATCGAGATGACGCCGGCCGTGACCCAGGGCAGGAGATCGATCCTGCCTCGCCAGAGCGGGATCACGATGGCGAGGATCGCGGCGGTAAACGCGAAATCGAGACCGAGCCGGGCGGTATCCGGCAGCCGCGAGCCCGCGAATTGGCCGACCACGGTGCCCCCCACCCAGGGCACCAGCAGGGTGAGGCCGGCTCCCACCAGAAAGGCCCGGTCGCGGCCTCCCGCCGTGATGTAGCGAACCGTCATTGCCCAGCTTTCGTCCGTGAGCATGGTGATCGCGCCGTGGGCCTGCCGCGTGCCGATGACCTGGAGCCACTGGCGCAACGTGGCGCCCATCAGGACATGACGAAGATTGAGGATGAAGGTGCCGAGGATGATGGCCGCGATCGGGAGCGGGGAGGTCCAGAGGCCGACCGCGACGAACTGGGCGGCGCCGGCGAAGACAAACGTGCTCATCAGGGCCGATTCGGCCACGCTCATCCCGGCGTTCCGGGCCAGGACGCCGAAGACCACGCCGCCGGTCAACGCGCTGGGGAGCAACGGCAGCATCCGCCGCATCCCGAGCCGCGCCCCGGTCCAGGTGAACACCGCCGCTTCCCCGTCTGGCGCGGGTTTGGTCAACCACCACCTCGCTTGCCGCGAACCTGGGCGAAGCTGCCGCCGGGCGTCGCCTTAACGTGACAACGCCGGGGATTGGCCGGTGTGAGATGGGAGCAAACAGGGCGAGCCCCCGGGGATGGCCGGGGGCTCGCGACGGCTTTCAGCGCCGGACTAACGGCCGAGGGAAGGGGAAAGCCGATCGTCCGTCGTACTGTACATACGCAGACGACGTGCCATCGTCACGCTCCCGCCGCGATGGCGGGTGTCAGTGGCTACGTCTCGTCGCCGGCGACCGCCACCGCCCGCACGCTCGTCTCGGCCTCCGGGGCGATCAAGCGAGTGTTGGCTTCCAGGGCATCCAAATGCGCCGCGACCTGCCCCGGCGCGACGCCGGGCGGGGCGTAGACGACGAAGAGGACCGCAATCGTGGCCGGCCCGATGCGGGCCAGCGCCGACGGTCCGGTGATGATCGCGGAGAGGATCCCCTCGTCCGAGGCGGTATAGATGTCGTCCGTTTTCACGGTAGCCGGGTCGCCGTTTGGCGTGGTGAACGACTCCGCACCGCTGCCGGCGGCGACCGTGATCGGGAGCGTCAGCGCATCGAGATCGTGGCCGGCGGTGAGGATGCCATGCCGCAGCTCGGTGAGGAACATGGCCGTCACCAGGGCCGCGCCGCGGGGCAGGGCCTTCCCCTTCAGCGCCACCGATTCAAGCTGCATGCCGACATGGTAGCGCTGGCCGAACCGCTTGTAGTACGCGGCGTAGGCGGGATAGGGCGGCGTCGCCTGGATCGCCGCCCGGTCCTGCCCCGCGAACCGGCGCCGCAGCTCGGCCTCGAGCCCCGTCGCGAGGGTGTCGATGGCGGCATGGTGCTCGGGGTTGGTCACCCCCCGCATCGCCAGCACGCCGGCGATCGTGCCAGGATCGGCCTCACGCCACGAATGATCGATCACGAGCAGCTCAATCGCGTGGAGGTCGGTCATGGTGTCGCCTTTCCGTATGAGATGCCCCGGCATCCCGAGCGAGCGGTGATCCTGCCCGTATCAGATGCAAGCGCAATGCCGTCAAGTGCTGGGCCGACGTCTGCTATCCTTACCTCACTGAATAGGTATTACTTGTTGTGCTGGAGAGTACGGATGCGTGAAATTACCTCGAAACTGACGAGCAAGGGACAGCTCACGCTACCGGTCGAAATCCGCCGCCACCTCGGGGTTGGTCCCAAGGACAAAGTGGCGTTCGTGGTGCAAGAGAATGGCACCGTCCAGGTGCGATCGGCGACATATCCGACCGTTGATTCGATCGTCGGAATTGCTGGCACCCTGCCCCGGCCGATGGAGTGGGACGAAATGATTGAGATCGCTCGTCACGATTGGTACCTGCGAAAATTCGGGCCGAGGGAATGAGCGTTCCCTATATCGACACGGATCCAATTGTGCGGCTACTGACCGGGGACGATCCGGAAAAAAGGATAGCCGTCGCCCAGCTCTTTCGCCGGGTCGAGCAAGGTGAGTTGATCCTTGCCGCTCCTGTCTCTGTCATAGCCGACACGGTGTACGTCTTGAGCTCACCGCGGATCTATCGGCAATCACGGCAGCAAATCACTTCCGCTCTCGTCCCACTGATTGAGATGCCTGGATTTCGAGTAGAACAGAAGCACCTCGTTCTACGGGCGTTTGACATTTATCTGCAAACACCCTTGGATTTTAGCGACGCCATCATCGTCGCGTCTATGCAACGCGCCGACGCTCAGGTGCTCTACACCTACGACCGTCATTTCGATCGCGTACCGGGCATCCGGCGCACCGACCCTGGACAGGATGCGTCGGGCGCGAACGGCGCGCGGCCGTAACAACCTTACCGCCTTTAGGCGTTACATCACCCGGCGGGGTTCCAGCTCCTCGAACGCGTAATTCCGCCAGACCGGGATGCCGCAGTAGCGCTCGCCCTCGGGGCAGATCGGCTTGGCCCCGGCCCGGGAGCGCATCACGCAGGGCGGGCCGTCGACATAGCGGCCGATGACCGGTAGCGCTTGGCGCACTTGGGCGACCTCTTGCCGCGCCGTGTCGAAGATTTCGCGCTGGGCATCGAAGCAGAGCCGCTTGACCCACTTCCAGTAGTACCAGAGCAGCGGTCCGCTCTCATAGAAGCGAACCCGGTGGGCATTGGGCAGCAGGTAGAGCGCGACCTCGGGTGACACCCCCCGGTCCAGTAGCTCGTTCTTGGCGCTCCACATCGTCCGGATCGTGGCCTCGTATTCGGCCAGGGCGGCCGGGTTCTGCCGGACCGCCCACGGCACGATCACATCCGGCTCCCGGCGCTGGTGAGCGGTCAGGAGCGGGCTGGATGAAAGCGTGCCCCGGTGCCGCTGGTTCTGGGCGTCCTCGGCGCCGCTGATCCGTTTTTGGAACGTGAAGGGGACATGGCCCATCGTCTGCATCAGCTTCGCGTGCATGCCGAGGAAGAGGGGATGGCCCAGGTACGGGTTCTCCCGGCCGTCGAGCACCCGCCCGATCGCCGCCTCGTCGGTCAGTTCCCCGGCGCCGGCGCCGAGCACGGCGCGGACCGCGTCGGCCATCAGCCGCTCCGCCGCGGGGTTGAAATGGACCAGCTTGCTGTCCCAGGCGCCGAGGGTCGCGTCGAACTCGCGGCAGAAGGCTTCGGTTGCGGCCTCGGTTTGCCCGAGGTTGGACCGCCACTCCGCCAGCGCCTTGGCCTCGATCGTTTCCTCGGCCCCGAGCGGCCGGAGATCGAGCGGAAAGCCGGGGGCGCCGAGGAAGAACGGATCGACCGCCAGAACTTCCTCGACCATCCGGCGCACGATGTAGCGGACCTCGGCCGGGGCGTCCGGCTGGCTGGCCAGGACGTGGTAGCGCAGCAGGGTCAGCCCGTTGACCGTGTGATAGAGGTGAGCCGGCGTCGCCAGCGGGAGCACGTAGCGGGCGACCTCTTGGGCTTGCTTCCGCACGTCGCCGGCGACCCGCTGGATCGCGTCCGCCCCGGTGGCCTTCGCCCGGGCGGGGAAGACCGTCGCGTAGCGGGCCGCCATGTTGGGGGTGAGGACCTCGGTCAGGCGGTGGTAGCCGGCCAGGCTCCGGTCGATCGCCGCCTGGTAGATGGCAAGCTCCGGCTCGGCCAGCAGCGGCGTCACCATCGCCGCGCCGGAGACTTCGCGGTAGCGCTGCGAGACCTGCTCCGAGTTGTAGAAGGGGTGGGAGTGGAAGAACGACCAGATCGCCAGCCGGGAGACATTGTCGAGGACGAAGACGAAGGTGGCGTGTTGCAAGGTCGTGTGGTGCCCGGCGGCGAAGAGGTCGGCGTAGAGCCGCATCGCCCGTTCCCGGCGGTGCTCGCGATCGGCCGCTTTGACCGGGCTGATACCGGCCGGGGTAGGCTCATACACCAGCTTGCGGACCGTCTCGACGCTGGCCGGTTTGCCCCCGTAGCAGGACCAGGCGGCGGCCACCGCCAGCGCGAACGGATGCTGGCTCGATTCCTCCCGCAGCAGCCGCACGCTCGGCGCCGCCGACGCGAACGGCGCCGCCGCGGGTTGCGGCAACTCATCCGGGGGCATCGCCACCCGTGGAAAATCAGTTGGTTGGCTGACCATCGCGGCGTGACTCCCGTATCCACTGACGACGCTGAATGGTAGTAGACGGGAGGGCCACGGGGCCAACCGGTGACGATTGCACACCAGTCGGATGTAGTGTACGTACACCATGGTTGGTGGTCAAGCCAGATGGTTGGGTGGTGGTGGCGAACGGCTTGACGCGAATAACAATGATGAGCAAAGATTGCTATAATAGCGAGGAATCAGGAGGATCCACATGAACGTCAGTCTAACGCCCCGGCTCGAAGCGATGATCCGCGAGAAGGTCGCCAGCGGCCGCTACAACAACAGCAGCGAGGTCGTACGGGAAGCGCTCCGGCTGTTGGAGGAGCAGGAAAAGCTGCATCGGCTGCGGGCCGCGATCGCGATTGGTCAAGAGCAGATTCGGCGTGGCGAGGGAATGCTGTTTACGCCGGAACTCATGGCCGAAATTGATCGAGAGGTAGACGAACGCGTTCGTCGCGGAGATACGCCGAGCGCTGATGTGTGCCCATAGACGGCAACTGGTCGTCTCACCGAATGCCCGGCAAGACTTGTCGGACGTGCACCTGTACTCAGAACAACAGTGGGGTAAGCCTCAGCGAGCCAAGTACAGCGACATTCTCAATGAGGCAATGCGTGAGTTGGTTCGCTTTCCGTCGATTGGCCGGATTCGGACCGAGATCGCGTCCAATCTACGGAGCCGGCGCGTCAAGGAGCATGTGATTTACTATGAGGCTGACGACCATGCCGTGACGGTTCTTCGTATCCTCCACGGGCGGATGAATTCTGAGGATCATCTGGAAGTCGAGAGAGAGGTCCCCGATGGTTTATCGTTTAGCGACCCAAGATGAAGAGACCGTTCAACGGATTATCGCGACCGGTCGCTATCACGATATTGATCAGGTCGTCAGCGTGGCGCTCCGGCAATTGGATGAGCGTGAACGGGGTCTCGATAACCTACGTGCCGCTCTCGCGGTCGGCCTCGAGCAGGTTGAACGCGGCGAGGTCATTGAGTGGACGCCGGAACTCGCTGATGAAATCTGGATGGAAGCACAAGCGGCGGCATCAGCCGGAAAGCAGCCCAAAGCCGATGTCTGTCCTGTATAGGCGCGTCGTTTTGACGCATGAAGCCGCAAACGATCTCGAAGCGGTCGCCTTGTTCACTCGCCTGACGTGGGAGGAGGACGCCGCCAGGTGCTACTACGACAGCCTGGTTCGGGAGTTCTCATCGATCGCCCAAGCTCCGGAAACCCGTTCGTTATTGGACGCTGTTCCCGGCGATGCCTATCGTAGCCACTGCGGTCACCATTCGCTTTACTTTAGCCTGACCAATCAGGTGATTCACGTCCTTCGTCTTCTGCATCACGACAAGGGAATGACTCATCACCTAGACATTTGAGTTTTGTTACCGCGAGCTGCCTTTATTTAGTCCGCTGCCGAGGAGCCGCGCCACTGCATGGCGTACAGGCCGTGGTAGGCGCCTTCGAGCGCCATCAGCTCGTCGTGGGTGCCTTGCTCGATGATCCGGCCGTGCTCCAGAACCACCACCTTGTCCGCTTCCCGGATCGTCGACAGCCGGTGGGCGATCACGAACGAGGTCCGGCCCCGTAGCAATCGGCGGAGGGCTTGCTGGATGACCCGCTCGGTCCGGGTGTCGATGTAGCTGGTGGCTTCGTCGAGAATCAGAATCCGGGGATCGGCCAGCAGGGCGCGGGCAAACGAGATGAGCTGGCGCTGACCGACCGAGAGCAGCACGCCGCGCTCCTGGAGCTCGGTGTCGTAGCCGTCGGCCAGCTCCATGATGAACTCGTGCGCCCCCACCTCCTTCGCTGCCTGAATGATCTCCTCCAGCGGGGCGTTCGGCCGGGCGAAGGCGATGTTGTCGCGGACGGTGCCGCCGAACAAGAAGGTGTCTTGGAGCACGATCCCCAGTTGGGAGCGGAGCGAGACCTGGGTCACGTCCCGCACGTCGTGGCCGTCGATCGTGATGCTGCCGGACCAGACATCGACGAAGCGGAGCAAAAGGTTGATCAGCGAGCTCTTGCCGGCCCCGGTTTCGCCGACCAGGGCGATCGTCTGGGCGGGCGCGGCGTGAAGGTCGATGTCGAAGAGCACCCGCGTCTCGCCATAGCCGAAGGAGACCCGCGTGTACTCGACCCGGCCGTCAATCGGCGGCAGGGGCCGGGCACCGGGTTTGTCCCGCACGTCCGGCTCGACATCGAGCACCTCGAAGATGCGCTCGCCGGAGGCCATCGCCGATTGGAGCAGATTGTACTGCTGGCTCAAGTCGCGGATCGGCTCGAAGAAGCGATCGATCAGGGCGATAAAGAGGACCAGCTCGCCGATGCTCAGCGAGGCGTCGAAGACCAGCCGGCCGCCGATGACGATGATCATTGCCGTCGCCACGGCGCCGATGAAGGAGACGACCGGGAACAAGAAGGCGGAGAGCCGGGCGGCGGTGAGGTTCGTCTCGAGGTTGGCCCGGTTGAGCCCCGTGAAGTGCGAAATGTTCAGGCGTTCGCGGGTGAAGGCGTGGCTGACCCGGACCCCGGCGATGCTTTCCGCCAGGTCGGCGTTGACGATGGCGATCGAGCGGCGGGTGTCACGGTAGGTGGCGATCGCGCGCTCCCGCCAGTAGCGCATGAACAGGATCATGATCGGCAGGACCAGGAACGACAGCAGCGCCAGTTGCCAATTGGTCAGCAGCATGATGATGACGATGCCGAGCAGGATCGCAACGCTGCTGATGACGCCGGCAACCCCATCCCCCAAGAACTCGTTGATGCCGGCCACGTCGTTCTGGATCCGGCTCATGACCGAGCCGACGCCGCGCCGGTCGATGTAGCTGACGCTCAACGTTTGCAGGTGCCGGAACATGCGATTGCGGATATCGAACACCACCCGATTGCCAAGCCAGGAGATGAGATAGAACTCGCCCCAGGTGGTGAAAAATCGCACGATGAGGGTGACGATGAAGGCCAGGCCGAGCAAGTTGATGACGGAGCCGCGGCGCTCCTGAGTGATCTCGTCGATGACTCGGCTAAACAGGGTCGGCAGCAACAGATCGGCCGCGGTCGAAATCAAGATCAGCCCAATCCCGGCGAGGGCCTGGCGCCGGTAGGGCAGGACAAAGGCAGCCAGGCGGCGGGCGATCCGCGGGTCGTAGGCTTTGCCGAGCAGATCGTCGGGATCGGGTTGCTGCATCATGCCGGCACCGCCCGCGCCGCCGTCCGCCGGTGCGCCAGCGCCTGTTGCGCTTCCTCCTGATCCCGCAGTTGGAGGTCGTACAGCTCGCGGTACAGGCCGGGCCGCTCCAGCAGTTCCCGGTGCGTCCCGCGCTCGACGATCCGGCCTTCTTCGAGGACCAGGATCTGATCGGCGTGCTGGACCGTGGTCAGGCGCTGGGCGATGATGAACGAGGTCCGGCCCGCCATCAGGGTCTGCAACGCTTGTTGGATCTCGTGCTCGGTCTCGGTGTCGACGCTCGACGTGGCGTCGTCCAGCAGCAGGATGCGGGGATCGAGCACCAGCGCCCGCGCGATCGCCAGCCGCTGCTTCTGGCCGCCGGAGAGCGTCACCCCGCGCTCGCCCATCGTCGTCTCGTACCCCTCCGGCATGGTCGAGATGAACTCGTGCGCCCGCGCCGCCGTGGCGGCGGCGGCGACCTCGTCGAGCGTGGCCTCGGGGCGGCCGAAGGCGATGTTCTCGCGGATCGTGATCGAGAACAGGAAGGTCTCTTGGAGGACGATCCCGATCTGACGCCGCAATGAATCGAGCGTCACCTCCCGCACATCTTGGCCGTCCACCAGCACCCGGCCGGCCGAGACGTCGTAAAACCGGGGGATCAGGCTCAGCAACGCGCTCTTGCCGGACCCGGTTTCGCCGATCAGGGCGGTAACGGACCCCGCCGGGGCGGCGAACGACATGCCCTCCAGCGCGTTGCGCTTGGTGCCGGGAAAGGCGAACCGGACATCGTCGAACCGGACCTCGCCCCGGATCGATGGCAAGGCAACCGCGCCCGGCCGGTCCGTGATCGTGGGCCGGCTGTCGAGCGTCTCGAACAGCCGCTCGGCCGAGGCAACGGCGCGGGCGATCCGGTTGACGATCATGCCGAGCCAGCGAATCGGGTCGTTGAGCAGCGTGATGTAGCGATTGAAGGCGACCAGGGTGCCGATGCTGATGACCCCGGCGATGACCTGCAGGGCGCCGAACCAGACGACGACGGCGAGGCCGATCCCCGACACCAGCAGGGTCAGTGGATAGGAGAAGGCCCAGCGCCGGGCCGCCCGCAGGTTGCGCTCGAACAGCTCCTCCAGCTCCGCCTCGAAGCGCTCGCTCTCGGCCCGTTCCTGGGCGAAGGCCCGCACCACCCGGTTGCCGGCCACGTTCTCCTGTAGGGCCGAGGTCATCGCCCCGAACTGCTGCTGGACCTTGACGAACATCGGCCGCAAGGAGACGCCGAACCGGATCGAGTACCAGATCAGGAGCGGCATCGGCAGTAGGGCCAGCGCCGCCAGTCCGAGATCGATCCGCAGCAGAATCACGGTGACCGCGATCAGGGTGCCGATCGCCATCACCAGCGGCCGCATCGCCATCACCAGCATCGAGCGGATGTTGTTGATGTCCTCGGTGCCGCGGGACATCAGTTGCCCGGTTTGGGCCCGGTCGTGGAATGAGAAGGAAAGCCGCTGCAAGTGGACATACAGCTCGTTGCGCATGTCGAAGGCGACCTCGAACGAGATCGACTCGACGAAGAAGGAGCGGACGTAGGTAAAGATGCCCTGCAGCAGCACCAGGCCGATGATGAGGAGCGCGGCGCGGGTGAGAAACCCCGGGTCGCGGGCAATGATGCCGTCGTCGATCGCCCGCGCCAGAATCGTCGGGATCGTCAGTTGCAAGGCCAGCGCGCTGAACAAGCAAACGTAGACCACGATCACACGCCGCCAGTAGGGCTTGAGGTAGTGGAGAATGCGCAGCGTGTTGGCCAACCCTCGCTCCCGACGCCGGACCATTGTAGAATGCCAGCCTTAATCGCGCACAATTTGGTGGTTGCCAGGCGCCCAATGGCTCGTGGAACGGCTACTACCGATGACGACCCAACGGACCGGCGCCGAGATCGATCTCTAGTTCCAGCGTTGGTTTACCGCGGTGTTCGAGCATCCGCTACCGTTCAAGGCTGAGGAGGAATACCTCGGCGGTCACAATCGCAATCTGCTCATAGGTTCCAATATCGAGCAGATCATTATCCGCGGTGACAATGAACCCGGCAATCCCTTCCTTGGCGGCAGCAGGGTCTTTTCATTCTCCTACAGCCCGAGGAGGGCGAGGGTGGCGACGGGGTCACGCGCCAGGGCACGCCGCGCCGTGGCGATGGCGGTGTGACCATGAGCGCGCAAGAGGCCGATCACGGTGTT
>JALZJP010000220.1 GCA_030859715.1 Chloroflexota bacterium | reverse complement strand
AACACCGTGATCGGCCTCTTGCGCGCTCATGGTCACACCGCCATCGCCACGGCGCGGCGTGCCCTGGCGCGTGACCCCGTCGCCACCCTCGCCCTCCTCGGGCTGTAGGAGAATGAAAAGACCCTGGGTAGGCCGCGGCGGCGCTCGACTGAGCAGCGGGTGTCCGGCTACAATGAACCTTCGATCCAGGGCGTTTGTGCCGGCAGGCGGGGTTGCCGCGGGCGTTGTTGCTCCGATGATGGTGTCGGGTAAAGGTTGAACGAAACAGACCATGCCGACGTATACCTACCGCTGCGACCCGGCCGGCCACCAATTTGAGACCGTGCAACGGTTCAGCGATGATCCGCTGACGGAGTGCCCGACCTGCGGGGCGCCGATCCGGCGGGTGATCCAGCCGGTCGGCGTCGTTTTCAAGGGCTCCGGTTGGTACATCACCGACAGCAGGGCGCCCCAAAAAGACGGCGCCGAGGCGGAGCCGAAGACCGCCGCCACGGCCGAGGCCGGCCCGGGCAAAGACGGGAGCACGACCAAGGAATCGGGCAGTAGCAAGGATTCGGGCCCGACCAAGGACGCGTCCCCCGTCGCGGCGGAGAAGCAGCCCGCGAAACCGGTCGCCAAAGCGGCGGCTGAATAGGAGATCACGGCGTGACGCCGTTCGTAGGCACTATCGGAACGCGATTGTCCGTCCTCGTTACCCGCGGCGGACACTGCTCCTGTCGGTAGGGGCGTACCCTTGGTGCGTCCCGAATGACGCCGGGGCGGGGCGGTCTCGTCGCTCCGCGGCTGGTCACAATCCCGGCGGCAGGCGCCGCCGGCGTCGGCCACGGCAGCAGTGAGCAACCGATATGCCATTCTCCGATGAGATCCGCGCCATCCGCGAGCGCGACCCGGCGGCGCGAACCACGATCGAAATCCTCCTCACCTATCCCGGCTTGCACGCGATCGTGCTGCACCGGCTGGCGTCCTGGCTGTTCCGGCGCCGCCGGCGGCTGCTGGCCCGCTTTGTCTCGCATCTGGCCCGGGGGTGGACCGGGATCGAGATCCATCCCGGGGCGACCATTGGCCGCGGCCTGTTCATCGATCACGGGATGGGGGTCGTCATCGGGGAGACGACCATCATTGGCGACGACGTCACCCTCTACCAGGGCGTGACCCTGGGCGGCACCGGCAAGCAACGCGGGAAACGTCACCCGACGGTTGAAAATCAGGCGGTGGTCGGCGTCGGCTCCTCGGTGCTGGGGGCGGTCACGATCGGAACCGGGGCCAGGGTCGGCGCCGGCGCGGTGGTGCTGCGCGACGTGCCGCCCCATACCACCGCGGTCGGCGTCCCGGCCCGCGCCGTCGTCTGGCGTGACCCGGCGGGCGGCGATCGCCCGGCGGGGGCGCCCGGCCGCTACGAGCGGCTGCCCGATCCCGATCGCGACACGATGACGGCGCTGATCCATCGGGTAGACGAGCTTGAAGCAATGATCTGGGCGCTGACCAATCAGAAACCCGGCGCAAGCGCGCAAGATGGCAACGCCCGGCCCCGGATGACCGAGGCGCGGCCGGCGAGCGACTGGACCGCGCCCGAGCCGGGGTTCGATGCCGAAAGGAGCGAGCATGTCATCAATCGTGGTCTATAACACCCAATCGCGGCGGAAAGAGCCCTTTGTCACGATCGAGCCGGGCACGGTCCGGCTGTATGTCTGCGGCGTCACGCCGTACGACAGCGCCCACATCGGGCACGGCATGTCGCTGATCGTGTTCGACATCATCCGGCGTTACTTGACGCATCGCGGCTACGAGGTTCGGCATGTTCAGAATTTCACGGATATTGACGACAAGATCATCACCCGGGCGAACCGGGAAGGGATCGCCGCCGACGATCTGACCGACGGGCTGATCCGCGCCTGGCACCAGGAATCGGCGGCACTCAATGTGCTGCCGGCCACCGCCTACCCGCGGGCGACGCAAGAGATCGGCCCGATTATCGAGATGATCGAGGGGCTGATCGCGAGCGGCCACGCCTACCCGGTGGACGGCGATATCTACTACCGGGTCCGCGCCTTCCCCGGCTACGGCAAGCTGTCGAACCGCAACGTCGATGATCTGCGGTCCGGGACCCGGATCGAGGTCGATGAGCGAAAGGACGACCCGCTCGACTTCGCGCTCTGGAAGGCGGCGAAGCCGGCTGAGCCGAGCTGGCCTAGCCCCTGGGGGGCGGGCCGGCCGGGTTGGCATATCGAATGCTCCGCCATGAGCTCGACCTACCTCGATGGCCAGGTCGATATCCACGGCGGCGGCGGCGATTTAATCTTTCCTCACCACGAGAACGAGATCGCCCAGAGCGAGGCGTACCTCGAGGCCGAACCGTTCGCCCGGTACTGGGTGCATAATGGGCTGGTCCGCTCCGGCGCCGAGAAGATGTCGAAGTCGCTCGGCAACTTCGTGCGCATCAGCGCGATCTTGGAGCGCGGTCTGGGACCGGCGTTCCGGCTGATGATCCTCCAATCACAGTACCGGGCGCCCCTGACCTACAGCGAAGACGGGCTGCTGGCCGCCGAGCGGGGGCTCGACCGCCTGCGGACGGCGGCGACGCCAGTCGCGGCCGGGCTGGACGCGGCGGAGCCGGACGCCGAGATGTGCCAGTTGGCGAGCGCGGTCGATCAGCGCTTCCACGAGGCGATGGACGATGACTTCACCGCGCCGGTGGCGGTGGCGGCGCTGTTCGATCTGGGGACCGCGATCAATCGGGCCCGCGGCGAGGGGAAGCCGGCGACGGCGATTGAGCCGGCGCGGTTGAAGTTGGTGGAATTGGCGGAGGTGCTGGGGCTGGATCTCACTCCCATCGCGGGTGTCGGTGGCGGTGGTGACGACGGGCCATTTATCGACCTCCTCGTCCGCGTTCGAAACGAGTTGCGAACGGCAAAGCAGTGGCAGCTCTCCGACCTGATTCGCGACGAGTTGAGCACCCTGGAGATTGAGCTTGAAGATACGCCGGCAGGATCGAACTGGACGCGGCGAACGACCTAAGGACGGACGCCCCGCGCGTTCGCCGAGCCGGAGCCGGCCGCCGGGACGAACCGGGCCGCCGGACCGTGGCGCTTCGCCCGAGCGCGGGCAGGCGTCGGGACGCGGCGGGTCGTCGTCCGGGACCGGACGGCCGCCGCGATCGTCGGGGCCGCGGGGCGGCCGGCGGCCACCGCCGGCGACCCCGGCCTTCGTCTTGGCGCCGGGATCGGAGCTCCTGTATGGGCGCAATGCCGTGGCCGAGGCGCTCTTTGGCCGGCGGCATCCGCGGCGGCTGTTCGTGGCCGAAGGGGTCAAGGAAGACGAACGCATTCGAGCGATCTTACAGCGGGCGGAAGAGCGCAAGGTGCCGATCGACCGGCCGCCGCGGTTGCTGCTGGACGACCTCTTCAGCGGCTCGAACCACCAAGGGGTGGCGCTGGAAACGACCTCCTATCCCTATGTCGAGTTCGATGACCTGGTGACCGCGACCGGCACGATCCTGATGCTCGACCATCTCCAGGACCCCCAGAACTTCGGCACCCTGCTGCGGGCGGCCGAGGCGGCGGGCGTCGGCGGCGTGGTGATGCCACACGATCGCTCGGCCGAAGTCACCCCGGCCGTGGTGAACGCCTCGGCCGGCGCGGTGGAGCATCTGCGGATCGCCCAAGTGCCGAACCTGGCGCGGTCGATCGAGGCACTGAAGAGTCGCGGCCGGTGGGTGGTGGGCTTGGCGGACGGACCGGCCGCGACCGACCTGTTCACGACCGATCTGCCGCAACCCGCCGTCCTCGTGGTCGGCGCCGAGGGGAGCGGGATCGGGCACAACGTCCGCCACCATTGCGACCTGCTCGTCTCGTTGCCGATGCACGGCCGGGTCGCCTCGCTCAACGCGGCCACGGCCGGGGCGATCGCGCTCTACGAGCTGCTGCGGACTGACGGCAAGGACCGGTCTTCGGCTGCCGCGAACGAGCCTGAATCCGAGGGCGGCGATCGCGGAGAATCGTTTTCCGAGGACGTTGCTAGTGGTTGACGTGGATGTCGGCCACCAAGCGCGGGGCTGAAGCCACCGCGCTGAAATCACAACACCCAGAGGGTACCCGGCTGAAGCCGGCTGAGTCCGTCTGGCGTGCGGCGAATCCGACATGAGCCGGCAACCGGGTGCCGCGTTTTCGCGGCTCACCACGGTCATCGGAGATTCACAGCCGGCTTTCAGCCGGGTTCGTGTCTTTAGCTCGAGGATTCATTCCCGAGCTTGGTTGCAGATGCCTGGCCGAGCGGGTGGTCGCTCTCACATGACAGCGGTCAATCCTGGCTCCCGGTACAATACCGGCAGGTGAATCGTGCCCAGTCGAAAGGATGGTTGTATGTCGTGGACGCCGCCGGAGGCTACGCTCTCGGCCGAACAGGTCGAGTTCTTACGGTCAGTTGATAGCCCGACGATCGCCAACGCGGTCGAGCCGTTCAAGGTGCGCGACCGCACCGAGGGGTTCATTGGCGGCACGGTGCGGTGTCTCTTTCCCGATCTGCCGCCGATGGTTGGCTACGCTTTGACCGTAACGATGAGCAATCAGGCGGGAGCGGTTGCCGGCCGGAATGGGTACTGGCGGATGTGGCAGTACCTGGAGCGGATGCCGAAGCCGGCGGTGCTGGTGGTCCAAGATGTGAGCGGGGCGCCGACCCGGGTTGCCCTCGCCGGCGAAGTGATGTCGACGCTGGCGAAGCGCCTGGGAGCGGTGGGAATGGTGACCGATGGCGCCTTCCGCGACGTGCATGAGGTGCATGCGCTCGGCTTCCACTATTTCGCGCGGTATGTGGTGGTCTCGCATGCCAACTTCGAGGTGGTCGAGGTTGGCACGCCGGTGTCGCTGGACGGGGAGACGGTCACCACCGGCGACATCGTGCATGGCGACGCCAACGGGGTGGTGATCGTGCCGGCGGCCGTCCTGCCAGGTCTGCCGGAGGCGGTGAACGAGGTCCGGGTCAAAGAGCGGCAGACGATGGACTTCATTACGAGCGAGGACTTTACGCTGGCTCAACTCATGCGGACCAGTGGGTACTGAGCGGGACGGCGGGGTGGCCAGCGGGCGCCGTGTTCTGGTAATCCCGTGATCCCGGAGATCACGGCGGCGGCGCGCTCGACCGCCGCCGCCGGCGTGATCAGCCCGGCAATCGCGGATTCGAACATCTGGACAAGCTGGGCCGACACCCGGGGATAGTCCCCCAGCGACGGGCGCTCCCGCCCGTACGGCAGCAGCGTCATCGCGTCGTGAGCCAGCGGGTTCGCCGCCGGATCGAGTTCCGCGTTGGCCGAGATCGTCGGCGGATTGACGCCGCGCTCGGCGCCGAAGCTCCCCCAGTTCTCGGGCCGCAGGGTGCGGGTCAGCAAATCGAAGGCGAGGGCTGGTTGGCGGGACTGGCGAAGGATGCCATAGCTGACACCGCCCATGATCGAGGCCGGTTGGCCGTGGGGGCCGGCCGGCATCGGCAGCATGCCGACCCGGTGGCGGAACTCCCGCTCGCTCCAGCCGGCGGCGGCACGGATCAGCGAGCTCTCGTAGCTGCCGCCCAGGGCGAAGGCCACCGTCCCGGCCGCCAGGGCGAGGGCGGGAGCGTTCCAGTGAGCGGTGAGCACGTCGGCCGCGGCGACGCGGTGCGTCTGGACCAGGCCGGCGGCAAAGCCGACCGCCGCGATCGCGGCCGGCGAGTGCAAGACGATTTCCTGGCCGGCGATGACGTCGGCCCCGGCGGACCAGAGCAACGGCAGCAGCTGATACGTCGTCGTCTCGCCGGCGGCGGCCCCGGCGCAGAAGGTGAGCGGGTAGGGACCGAGGCCGTGACGACGGCGGACGACCGGCGACCGGAAGCGGAGCAGGCATTCCAGCCACTCGTCCCAAGTTCGAGGCGGCGCCAGCCCTTCCGCTTCGAGCCAGTCCTGACGAAACCAGAGTAGCGAGTGGTCGGCCTCGGCGGGAAGCGCGAACAGTTCCTCGTGGTAGGTATTGGCGGCGCGCAGCGGCGGCAAGAGGTCGGCAGCTAACGCGGCCGCGCCGGCCGGGTCGATGTGATCGAGCGGCCAAAGATAGCCGCGCTTGGCAAACTCCGCCACCCAAACCGAGTCGATGATCGAGATGTCGGGGGCCCGGCCATGGGCGACCGCCCGCGTCAGGTGGTGGTGCAACAGGGGCAGCTCAGCGACGTTGAACTGGAGCTTGATCTGCCGGCCCGGCCGCTCGTCCATGAGCTGCGCCGCGGCGCGTTGCAGCGGCCAGCACCAATCCTCGGTCAGCACGGTCGCGGTGACGACTTCGACCGCGGCCGGCGGCGGGCGGCCCGGCGGCCGGACGGCGACATGCGTCCCCCGCCCCGGCCGCCGGACGAGCAATCCGTCTGCCGCCAGGCGGCCAAGGGCCCGGCGCACCGGGGTGCGGCTGATCCCGAGCCGCTGGCAGAGCTCCATCTCGGTCGGCAGCGATTGGCCGGGCCGCAGTTCCCCGTGGTCGATCTGCCGCCGCAGCTCCAGCTCGAGCTGGTAGGCGACGGGCACCGGGCTGGTTCGATCAATCTGCATTGGGTGGCTTAGCCGCTCCTGGTGCTGGCGGACAGTGTGGCGAGCAACGCGCCACTTTGGTATCTAGGAATAACAAACTTTCGCGTTCCTCGCAATCCGTGCCCGGCGATGATGCCTGGTGGCGGCAAGATATTGACAGATATGTCTTGCTTCGATAACGTGCCGGTGAGACAATGCGGCCAGTCCCAGCATCACGGAAGGAGGTTCATCCCCGCGAGCCTGGCGAACCATCACCCGAATCTCGACGTGGATAGAGCAGGGGCGCGGCGAAGCGGCCGCGGCCGACAGGAGATGACGGATGAGTAACGCGACGCTTCACCAGCTAGCCGGTCAGCTTCGCAGCCGCCGGATCGACCGGCGACGGTTCATGCAGGGCGCCACCGCGCTCGGGGTCTCGGGCACGGCGATCAGCTCCGCCCTACGGGCGCGGGGCGCCATCGCCCAGGATGCGACGACGGTCACGTTTTGGACCACGTTCACCGACCCTGATCTCAGCGTGATCGGCGGCATGGTCGATACGTTCAACGAGCAAGCGGAGGGCTACCAGGTCGAGCTCGTCCAGATTCCGCCGGCACAAGTGACCGACGTCACCCAACTGATGACCGCGGTCCGGGGCGGCACGGGTCCCGATGTCTACCTGCTCGATCGGTTCATTGTGGCCCAGCGAGCGGCCGATGGCCTCCTCCAGGACTTGACCGAGTACGGTGCCGACGAGGCGGTGATGAGCGCTCACCTGCCGTTCGCTCGGGCCGAGGCGACGTACAACGGCATCCCCTTTGCCCTGCCGTCCAACACCGATGCTCGCGCCATCTACTACAACCGCGGCGCCCTCGCCGAGGCTGGGATCGAGGTCGACGAGCTGGACAGCAGCAACGGTCCCCTGACCTGGTCCCGGATCGCCGAGCTTGCCAACCAGTTCAACGAGGAAGGCAGTGGCGGTACCTACTCCAGGCTCGGCTTCGTGCCATGGGTGAATCAGGGGTGGCACTATACCTACGGCTTCTCCTGGGGCGGCACGTTCTTCAACGCGGACGCCTGCGAGGTGACGCCCGACGATCCAGCGATCGTCGAGGCTTTCCAGTGGGTGCAGGACTACTGTGTCGACCTGGGCGCCCAGCAGGTCCAGGCCTTTGGCGGTCCGACCATGCTGCCAGGCTTTCCGGCGCAGGAGCATCCGTTCGTGATCGGCACCCTCGGCATGGAGGTGACCGGTGATTGGATGATCCATCAGCTCGAGCAATACGCGCCTGATATGGATTATGGGATCACCTTCATCGGTGTGCCAAACGAGGGTGACGAGTCCGCGACCTGGGCCGGCGGCTGGTCGGTCGTGATCCCGGAGGGAGCCGCGAACCCGGAGCCAGCCTTCGAGTTCATGACCTGGTACGCGGGCGAGCCCGGCCAGCGTATCTACACGCAAGAGAGCGCCCACTTGCCAACCATCGCCGCCTTGATCGACGACGAGGATCTGTATTCCGAGAATCACCTCTTCTTCAGCCAGCAGCTGCTGCCGATCGCCAAGAATCGGCCACCGCTGCCCGTTGGCGCCCGCTACTGGGACGAGCTTACGATCGCCTGGCAAGCGAACTACCTGGGTGAAGCGGAACCGGCCGCGGCCCTCGCCAGCGTCAAGGAGCGAGTCCAGCCCGACCTGGCGCGATTCTGTCCGATCGAGGGCTAACGACGCTCAAGCCAATCCGTTCTTTGGGGCGACCGGTGCCTGCCGGTCGCCCCGGCATCACCGCTTGTCGTCGTGCCCACCGTTCACCGGCATTGGGAATGGAGGAGTCTCGTGGTCGATACCCTCGTCCTCCCCCGCACCATCCAGACGCCCCCCGAGCCGTCCGGATTTAATTGCTTCTACCGGAAGCACCGGAACCTGATCGTCGGCTTGCTCTTCATAAGCCCGTGGATCGTTGGTTTCGTCGCCTTCTTGCTTTACCCAATCCTCTATACGCTCCAGATCAGCTTTACCCGATATTCCGGGTTTGGCGAACCGGTGCCGGTCGGGTTGGAGAACTATCAGCACATGCTGAACGACAGCGTCTTTTGGATCGCGGTCGGCAACACCGCGTTCTACCTGGCGCTGGCGGTCCCGATCGGGGTCGTGGTGGCGATGGTCCTGGCCCTGGCGATGAACCAACCGGTCCGGGAAGTGTCGATCTATCGGGCGATCCTGTATCTGCCCTCGATCCTCCCCCTCTTCGCGCTGTCGTTCGTCTATCTGGCCTTGCTGCATCCGTCGCGGGGCATCTTCAATCAGTTTCTGATCAACCTGGGCTTACCGAATATCAATTGGTTGGGCGACCCCCAATACTCCAAGATAGCGCTCGTCATGCTGGCCCAGTTCGGGGCCGGCCAGGCGGCGCTGATCTTTCTCGCCGCGCTCAAGGGTATTCCGCCCTCGTTTCATGAAGCGGCGATGCTTGATGGCGCCAGCGCCTGGCGCCGCTTCTGGGGCATCACCTTGCCGCTGATGACGCCGGTCATCCTCTATGACCTGATTTTGGGCCTGAGCCTCGGTATTCAAATCTTTACCCAAGTCTTTATTATCTTTGGCTCTGATCCGCCGGGGAGCCCGGCCAACTCGACCATGATGTACGTGGTGTACCTCTATCTCAACGGCTTCCGGTACAGCCAGATGGGGTATGCCGCCGCCCTGGCCCTGGTGCTCTTCGTGGTTACCCTGATATTGGCGATGCTCGTCTTCCGGTGGTCGCGGAGCTGGGTTCACTACGAGGGGGCATGATCCGATGGCAAAGGCGATTCCGGTGGTACCGGCGGCGCGTGAGGCGCCAGTCACCAACTGGTGGCTGCACCCGGTGCGCGTGCTCAATCAAAGCGTCGTGCCGCGCCTGATCCTGATCGTGATGTGCGCGGTCTTTATCCTCCCCTTGTTCTGGATGGTCTCGGTCGCGCTGAAGCCGACGGCCGAGCTTTCGCTCTACCCGCCAACCTTCTGGCCCCAACAGCTCCGCTGGGAGAATTTTTCCGATGCGATCAATGTCTTCCCCTTCTGGCAGTACTTGCGGAACACGTCGATCGTCACCGGCCTCACCGTCCTGGGCGCCGTGATCTCCAACCCGATCATCGCCTATGGCTTTTCGCGGATCGATTGGCCGGGCCGGGATAAGGTGTTCTTCATTGTCCTGGCGACGGTCTTTATCCCCTACCCAGTGCTCATCATCGCCCTGTTCGACATCTTTGCCCGGCTGGGTTGGATCAACACCTTCTGGCCGTTGACGGTGCCGCTCTTCTTCGGTAACCCGTTCTGGATCTTCCTGCTCCGGCAGTTCTTCATGCAGATTTCACAAGAGGTCTCAGACGCGGCGCGGATCGACGGGGCAAGCGAGCTCCGGATCCTGTTTCAGATCATCATGCCCCAAGCGCTGCCGGCCCTGGCGGTGGTCGCCTTGTTCGCGGCGCTCCATGCCTGGAACGATTTCCTTGGGCCGTTGCTCTACCTCCAGGACGCATCGATGTACACCCTGGCCGTCGGCCTGACCTTCTTCCAATCCGCGTCGCAGTACGACATCCAGTTCAACCTTTTGATGGCCGCCTCGTTGCTGGTGGTGGCGCCGGTGATTACGCTGTTCCTCATCTTTCAGCGCGCCTTTATCGAGGGTATCTCGTTCGGCGGCAGCAAGTAGCCGCCAATTTTGCGACGACGGCTGGGCTGGGGCACCGGTCCGGCCGGTAATCCACCGTGCGCTTGGACTTGAAGAACTGAAGGAGGGTGGGTGGTGGCCAGCGTTCAGGACACGCACCGGATGGAGCGCGCGGTCAAGCGAATCCAGGAATTGCGAGCTTGGCGCCACGCGGCGGAGGCGTCCATTCCCGATTGGACGTTTACCGCCGACGGGCAAACCGTGCCGGTGGCGATTGGCGATTTCTGGCCGGTGGTGGAGACGCCGGTCCAGATGCACGGTGCGGGAACCATCCCGCGGGAGTGGCAAGGGCGGCCGGTTGAGCTAGAAATCTGGCTCGGCGGCGAGGGTTTGCTTACGCTGTCCTCCGGGCTCCAGGTCGGGCTCGATCCGTTTCATCACAACTTTGTCCTGACCGAATCGGCGTTCGGCGGGGAACGGATCGAGATCGCGGCGGAACTGGTGCCGAAGGGGATGTTCGGCAGCCATGTCGCGCTGCCCCGGATCGAGCGAGCCCATTTCGTGGTCCCAAATCAAGCGGTGCGCGACCTCGAACGGGACCTGGCGAATGTCGTCGAAGCCTGCGAATACCTCGATCCGCACGAGGTGGTGCCGCTCCTGTTGGATGTCGTCGAGGCATCGCTCCGGGAGCTGGCCCCTGCCTGGCCGACGGCGACCGACGTCACGGTGACCCGGTTAGTGCGCGGCTACGACGACCCGGTCGGGAGCGGCCTCGCCTCCCTGCCCGCCAGCTACGCGCGGGACGCGCCGGACGTTTTGCCCTTCTCGATGCCGATCTGGAACCTGCCGCCGGCGCCGCTGCCGCTGCAGCCGCTACCGGACGCGGCGCTGGCGGCGGTCGAGGCGGCGCGGGCGGTTGTCGCCGCTGGCCTGGCGCGGATCAAGCGCGACTATCCGCCCTTGGGCCGGATCGCGCTGACCGGGCATGCCCACATGGACCTCGCTTGGCTCTGGCCGGTGGCGGAGACCCGGCGCAAGGCAAGGCGGACCTTCTCGAACGTGCTCGACCTGATGAGCCGGTACGACGACTTCCGGTTCAATCAATCCTCGGCCCAGCTCTACGCCTGGGTCGAGGAGGACGACCCGGACCTGTTCGAGCGCGTGACCGAGCAAATCGCGGAAGGGCGCTGGGAGCCGGTTGGCGGCTCCTGGGTGGAGCCCGATTGCCAGGTCACCGGCGGCGAGGCGTTCATCCGCCAGCTCCTGTATGGGCAACGCTATTTCGCGGAAAAATTCGGGAAGCGGAGCGCGGTGGCCTGGCTGCCGGATGTCTTCGGTTTCTCGCCCGGCATCCCACAACTGCTGCGGGGGGCGGGGATTAGCCGGTTCTTCACGATCAAGCTCAATTGGAACGAGACCAACTACTTCCCGCACGATCTCTTCCTCTGGGAAGGGATCGACGGCAGCCGGATCGTCGCCAACATGTTCCGCAACCTGGACCCGGCGCACGGCTACAACGGAAGCATCCGGCCGCGCGACATCCTCGGCACCTGGCAAAAATTCGACGGCAAGCGCTACTCCGGGGAAAGCCTCCTCGCCTTCGGCTGGGGCGACGGCGGCGGCGGCCCGACCACCCGAATGCTCGAGAATTACGACCGTCTCCGCGACTTTCCAGCCCTACCCCGGTTGCGGATGGCCGATTTGGAGCGGTTCTTCGCCGACCTGCCGGAGCATGGGCTGCCGCGCTGGGTGGGCGAGCTCTACCTCGAATATCACCGCGGCACCCTGACCACGCAGGCCCTCGTGAAGCTGCTCAACCGCTCGGCCGAGCACCGGTTGCTCGAAGCCGAGCTGTTCGCGACGATCGCCGGCCTGGACGGCGGCGCGTATCCGCGGGAAAGGATCGAGACCGCCTGGAAATCGTTGCTGCTCAACCAGTTCCACGACATCCTACCCGGCTCGTCCATCGCCGAGGTCTACGTTGACACTCATCGGGAGTTACGGGAGGTCGTCGAGACCGCGACGACGGCGCGGGATGAGGCGCTGCAACGGATCGCGGGCGATGCGAGCGCCGTTGAGTCAGTGACGAGCATCCTCGTCGCCAACGCTTCGCTGGCGACCCGGCCGTTGACGGTGGTGCTGCCATCCCTACCGGCCAAGACCGGCTTGATGACGGTGGAAGGAACATCGCTGCCGACGCAAGTCGTGGCGGACGGCGTGCTGGTGCATGACCCCGATCAAGTTGTGCCTGAAACCGGCTGGACCGTCCTGTCGGTCAGCCCGATCCGGCCGCCGCTGCCGCCGCGGGTGATCAACGTCGCGGTGAAGGCCGGGCTCGCCGGCGTCCGGCTCGAGAATGACCAGCTCGAAATCGAGATCGGGGCCGACGGCACCCTGCACCGAATCTTTGACCGGGTGGCCGGCCGCGAGGCGCTGGCCGGCCGGGGCAATCAAATCTGGGCCTACGTCGATAAGCCGCGGACGTATGACGCCTGGGACATCGAGGACGGCTATCAGCACGACGGGAGCGAAATCGACACCGTCGTCGATATGGCGGTGGTCGAGTCCGGACCGTTGCGGGCGGCGGTGCGGGTGGTCCGCGCCTACCGCGATTCGCGGATCGAGCAAACCTACCGGTTGCTGGCCGGCTCGCGCCAGCTTGACGTCGTGACCGTCATCGACTGGCATGAGCGGCAGGTTTTGCTCAAAGCGCTGTTCCCCGTCGCGATCCACGCCCACGAAGCGACCTTCGAGACGATGTACGGCGTCGTGACCCGGCCAACGCATCGCAACACCTCGTGGGACGCCGCCAGGTTCGAGGTCTCCGGCCACCGCTTCGCCGATCTGTCGGACCCGGGCTATGGCGTCTCCTTGTTGAATAACGGCAAATATGGCCATAGCGTGCTGGACAACGTCATGTCCCTGAGCCTGGTGCGGGGACCGCTCTATCCCGATCCCTACGCCGACGATGGCCGCCACGAGTTCGCCTACGCGATCCTGCCGCACGCGGGCGACTGGGCCGCCGCCGGCATCCCGGCGGCGGCGTTCGCCTTCAACAGCCCACTCATCGCGATGCCGGCGGCCGGCGCCAAGGCCGGAACGTCGTTGCTGACCGCCTCCGGCGCCACGATGGAGCTTGGCAGCGTGAAGCGGGCCGAGGCGGGAGAGGGGATCATCGTCCGGCTGTTCGAGCCGAATGGCGGGCGCGGCCCGGTGCGGTTGCGGTTCGATCGGCCGGTCGCCGGCGTCGAGGCGGTCAACCTGCTGGAGGAGAGCGAGCCCGAATCGGTCGCCGGCCTGACGCTTGAAGGCGATACGGTGGCGTTCACCGTCCGCCCGTTCCAGGTGGTGACGCTGCGGGTTCGGTTGGGGAGGGGGTAGCACCGGCTCCGCGGCGATCAGGTAGGGTCCGGCATCTGGCCCACCTCGGCGATGATCGCCCGCTCCCGCTCGCTCAGGTCGAGGTCAGTTAGGAGGTCGGGCCGGCGCCGCGCGGTGCGGCGCAGGGCTTGTTCTCGTCGCCATTGGGCAATTTGGGCGTGGTGCCCGCTTAAGAGCACCTCGGGCACCGTCTCGTCACGGAAGGTCGCGGGCCGGGTGTAGTGGGGATACTCGACCAACCCCGTCTCGTGCGACTCCTCCGCCACCGACGCGGCGTCGATGACGCCTGGCACCAGCCTCGCCACCGCATCAAGCACCACCATCGCCGCCAGCTCGCCGCCGGTCAGCACGTAGTCGCCGATCGACAGCTCGCGGGCGCCGAGGACGGTCACCACGCGGTCATCGACACCTTCGTAGTGGCCGCAGATCATGGCCAGCCGCCGCCGGCCGGCAAGCTCACGCGCGATCCTCTGGGAAAAGGGCTCCCCGGCCGCCGACAGGAGGATGATCGGCGTGTCGCCGAGATCATTGCCGAGCGTCGATTCGACGGCGGCAACGATCGGCGGCGCCATCATCACCATCCCGGCGCCGCCGCCATAGGGCGTGTCGTCGGCGGTGCGGTGGCGGTCGGTCGTCCAATCGCGGATGTCGTGGATCGCGATCTGGATCAGATTGGCGGCTTGAGCGCGCTTGATGATGCTTTCGTCCAGTGGTCCAGTGAACATGCCGGGGAAGAGGGTAAAGAGGTCAAACCGCATCAGGCGCTACCAGCGAGCTTGAGAATCAAGGTGTGGGCGCCTTCGAGCGTATCCAGGGTGAGATCGGGCACGACCCCGGCCGGGGGCTGGGGAGCGTCGGCGCGGCGAAGCCAGACGGTCTTCATCCCCGCTCGCTTCGCGCCCTCGACATCGAATCGAAACGAATCGCCAACGTGAACCGTCGTCGCCGGCTCGGCCCCGATCGCCGCCGCCGCATGCCAGAACAGCTCCGGCCGCGACTTGTACAGCCCGGCGCTGGCGGAGGTGACGACGGCACGAAACGCATCGCGCAACTCGAATTTCGCCAGCGTCCATTCCAGGAATGGGTGGTAGACCGCGCTCGAAATGATGCCGAGGGTGACCCCGGCGGCGTGCAGCCCGCGCACGGTCGCCACCGCCCCGGCCACGGGCGTCACCTCGGCAAACACCTCCCGCATCAGTTCACCGACGCCGCGCTCGATGGCGTAGGTGTCGACCGGTCGTGCCAGCCGCCGCAACACCCGCGCAACGCAGGCTTCGGCCGGGAGCTCATTGCCATGGTCGATGATCTCGAGGCGGAGGGCGCGGTACGCCGTCGTTGCCTCTTCGATCAAAGCGGGGTCGATCGTGGTTGTGCCGATCTGCCGCGCCTCCCAGGCGAGGAATGCCGCCGCCAGCCCGCGAATCTCAAGCTCGAACCAGGCATCGCAGACCGCCAGCGTATTGTGAAAATCGAACGTAACCGCCGCCACCTGGGCTCCACTCAATTGTCGCGAGTCCACTGTCACGGTTACCCGGTGGCGGAGCTGGCGGCCTGGCTCGCAATTGCGTCTTGCACCAACTCGTTGCCCTCGGCGATCAGGAGGACGTCATCGCCACGAACCCTCAGCAGAACTAGCCCCCGCGTGCCGTCCGGTCCGTCGGATTCGTAGGCCCGCCGAACGATGGCCCGAGCTTCCTCCTCGCGTGCATAGGATCCTACGAGGTTGCCGGAGTCGACGTCGAACAACTCAAAGCTGGTCATCATCTGGCCATTCATCATCAGCACCAGCGGCTTCAATCGCTTCCATGGTACCCCGCTGCTCGTGCCGGCAAGCGGACGTGATAATACCAAGATGCTAACCGTTCCATGCGAACGGTCCGCGTTGAACTTTGTGTCCGCTGCCTAACCGCGGTCCATCGAATTGAGAGAACGCTTCTCAGTGTCGCCTTCGGTCATCACCGGGGATCGCGGTTGTCGTCTAATATAAACTAGCAACCCGCGGTGATCTGCCGGCGCTATCCAATGCGGGACGCCGGTCGGACGAAGGAGTAAGACCCCGATGAACACCCTCGTCTCGTCCCCCCTCGCCGACCCCTATGGGGCGCGGGCGACCCTCAGCACGTCGCTGGGCACGACCGTCAGCTACTACCGACTGGCGGCGCTGGCGGAGCAAGGGGTCGCTAACCTCGATGCGCTCCCGTTCACCGTGCGGATCTTGCTCGAGAACGCGCTCCGGCATGCTGGGGGCGACTTTGTCGAGAGCGACGTGATCGAGGCGCTGGCCCGCTGGCAACCACGGCCGGCGGGTGACACCGCGGGTGATGCGGCGGCCGAGATCGAGATCCCGTTCTTGCCGGGCCGGGTGCTGTTGCAAGATTTTACCGGCGTCCCGGCCGTGGTCGATCTGGCGGCGATGCGCTCGGCGGTGGCCCGCCTGGGCGCCGACGTGACCCGGATCAACCCCCTGGTGCCGGCGGACCTGGTCATCGACCACTCTGTCAATGTCGATCGCTCCGGGACCACGGTGGCGTTCGCCTACAACGTGGACCTCGAATACCAGCGCAACTTCGAGCGGTATGCTCTGCTCCGGTGGGCCCAGCGCTCATTCCAGAACCTGCGGGTGGTGCCGCCGGGCACCGGCATCGTCCATCAGGTCAACATCGAGTATCTGGCGCCGGTCGTGTCGGTCCGTACCTTTGGCACCGATACCGTCGCCTTCCCCGATACCTTGGTCGGCACCGACTCTCACACGACGATGGTCAACTCGCTCGGCGTCCTCGGCTGGGGCGTCGGCGGGATCGAGGCCGAGGCCGTGCTCCTGGGGCAGCCGCTCTACTTGCTGGAGCCGGAGATCGTCGGCGTCCGCTTGACCGGCTCGCTGCGCGAAGGGGCGACCGCGACCGACCTCGTGCTGGCGGTGACTGAGATGCTGCGGGCGCACGGCGTTGTTGGCCGGTTTGTCGAGTTCTGCGGTATCGGCCTGAGCAACCTGACGCTGGCGGATCGGGCCACGATTTCCAACATGGCGCCGGAATACGGCGCCACCGCGTCGTTGTTCCCGGTTGACGAGGAAACGCTGCGGTATTTGCGGCTGACCGGCCGTCAGGATGACCAGGTTGAGCTGGTCGAGCGCTATGCCAAGGAGCAAGGGCTGTTCCGGACCGACGAGACGCCGGATCCCGCCTTCAACGATCTGCTCGAGCTTGATCTGAAGAGCGTGCGACCCAGCGTCGCCGGCCCGCGCCGGCCCCAGGACCGGGTCGCGATCGGCGATCTGCGTAAGGTGTTCCGGGCCTCGTTCAAGACGACGTTTGCGAATCAGGTCGATGAGCCGGAGGTGCCGGAGTTGGAGCGCCTGGAAGGCGAAGGCGGCGTGGTGGCGGAGGACGCGGCGGCGTCGCCGGCTGCCACCGCCGTGGTTGCCCGGACGCACGTTGGTCATACGCCGATCACGGTCGAGGGCTCGGAACTGCCGTTGCATCACGGATCGGTCGCGATCGCGGCGATCACGTCCTGCACAAATACCTCGAACCCATCGGTGATGCTGGGCGCCGGGCTGCTGGCGAAGAACGCGGTCGAGCGCGGGCTGAACGTGCCGCCCTTCGTCAAGACGAGCATGGCCCCCGGGTCCCAAGTCGTCACCCGCTATTTGCAGCATTCCGGATTGCTGCCATACCTGGAAGCGCTCGGGTTTCATGTCGTCGGCTATGGCTGCACGACCTGCATCGGGAACAGTGGCCCGCTGCCGCCGGCGGTGGCGGCCGCGGTCGAAGAGCATGAGCTGGTGGTGGCCGCCGTTCTCTCCGGCAACCGGAACTTCGAGGGTCGCATTCACCCCCACGTCCGGGCCTCGTTCCTCGCCTCGCCGCCGCTGGTGGTTGCCTATGCCCTGGCGGGGACCGTCGATATCAACCTGAATCGGGACCCGGTGGGTTTCGACCCCAATGGCGAGCCGGTCTACTTGAAAGACCTCTGGCCCAGCCAGGCCGAGGTCAACGCGGCGATCACCGAATCGGTCGATCCCAGCATGTTCCGCGAGGAGTACAAGACCGTCTTCGCCGGCGACCAACGGTGGCAGGAGCTGCCGGTACCCGAAGGCAATCTGTACGAGTGGGATACTGGCTCGACCTATGTCCAAGAGCCGCCCTTTTTCCAAGACCTATCCCCGGAGCCGGCGCCGATCGTGGGCATTGCCGGGGCCCGGGTGCTGGCCCTGCTCGGTGACTCGGTCACCACTGACCATATCTCGCCCGCCGGCTCGATCGGCAAAGACAGCGCGGCGGGTCAATACCTGATCGAGCATGGGGTCAAGCCATACGAGTTCAACTCGTATGGGTCCCGGCGGGGCAACCATGAGGTGATGATCCGCGGCACTTTCGCCAATATCCGCTTGCGCAACCAACTGACGCCGGACAAGGAAGGGTCGTGGACCCGGTACTTCCCGTCCGGCGAAGAGACCTCGATCTATGACGCCTCGCTGCGCTACCAGGCGGACGGCACCCCGTTGGTCGTCATCGGCGGCAAGGAGTACGGCACCGGCTCCTCGCGCGATTGGGCCGCCAAGGGGACGCTGCTGCTCGGCGTGCGGGCGGTGCTGGTGGAGAGCTTCGAGCGCATCCACCGCTCGAACCTGGTCGGCATGGGCGTGCTGCCCTTGCAGTTTCTCCCCGGCGACAACGCGACCTCACTCGGCCTGACCGGCGAAGAGACGTACGACATCTTGGGGGTCGAGACCGTGGCGCCGAAGCAACGCCTGACGATCCGCGCGACCAATGCCGGCGGCAACGTGACCGAGTTCCAGGCCATGGCCCGGATCGACAGCCCGGTCGAGGTTGAATACTACCGAAACGGCGGTATCTTGCAGACGGTCTTGCGCCGTCTCGTGGGGGGAGCGGCGACGGCGTAGCTGGATCCCTCTCTTTGAACGTGAACGGCGAGGTCGGCCACCGAACACCCGGCTTGTCATTGGACGCTGACTCGGAGAGGTTCTCGGGCGCCGCGGCGTCCGCTACACTCCAGCCAATCGGTGTTGCCTGCCCGTAATGGGCATTGGAGTTGGAGTCAGCCGGATGCCGGACAGTCTGAGCCTGCCACCTTACGCGGACACGGTGATCATCGGCGGCGGCACGGCGGGCGCCGTCGTGGCCGGGCTGCTCACCGAGCAATCCGACAAGTCGATCCTAGTCTTGGAGGCGGGCCCGGACTACGGCCCGGTCGATTCCGGGCGGTGGCCGGAGGTCTTCCTCGACGCTCGACTTGGCTACGACAATGCCTGGGGGTACGACAGCGGCGATACCTATCCCGATCGGCTGGTGCCGTTTGAGCGGGCGCGGGTGATTGGTGGCTGTTCGTCGCACAATGGCTGCGCCGCGATTTGGGGCAGCCGGCTCGACTACGACAACTGGGTCGCGCTCGGCAATCCGGGCTGGAGCGCGGACGAGCTGCTGCCGCTGTTTCGAGAAGCCGACCACCGCCTCAATGTCCGCCGCTATGGGCCGGAGGAGATCACGCCGTTCCAGCAAGCGTGCCTCGATGCCGCCCACGCGATCGGCATCCCGCGGGCCGCCGACCTTAACGATTTGGATGACGATGTGGGGATCGCGCCGTCGCCGGCGAACATTCGCGACGGCATCCGATGGAACACGGCCTTCGGTTTCCTCGATCCCGTGCGCGAACGCCCGAACCTGCTTATTCGAGACAATGTCGTGGTCGACCGGCTGGTGATTGCGGACGATCGCGTCACCGGCGTCGTCGCCATCGCCGCCGAGGGGCCGCAAACGATCGCCGCCGGCCGGGTGGTGCTGGCCGCGGGCACCTACGGCTCACCCGCCGTCCTGCTTCGCTCCGGGATCGGCGATCCGGATCAGCTCGCGGGGCTGGGGGTCGAGCCGGTGCTGTTACTGCCGGGGGTTGGCGCCAACCTGCACGATCACTCGCAGCTCAATGTGACGTTTTCCGGGACAACGGAGTTAGTTGAGCGGATGATGGAGTTCGCCGACCAGCATTGGATGCCGGGCGAGCAGGACATCGCCAAGCTGCGCTCCTGCCATTATCCGAATGACGCACTGGGGTTCGACTTGCACATCTGGCCGGTTGGCGGCCGTGATCCTCACGATCGCGAGGCGTGGCTCTGGGTGCTCCCGGTATCATGCATGACGCCGCGCTCGCGCGGCCGGTTGTGGCTCAACACGACCGATCCGGCGGCATCGCCCCTGATCGATCATGGGTATCTCTCCGATCCTGAAAAGTCGGATCGGGCGGTCCTCCTCGACGGCGTGCGCATCGCGCGGGAGATGGCCAGCCAGTCGCCGTTGCGAGAGCTGCTGGGCGAGGAAACGGCGCCGGGTTCGGGTGTCACGTCGCCGGTAGACCTGGAACGGTGGGCGGAGGCCAACGTGGTCCACTACTACCATCCGGTCGGCACCTGCGCCATGGGTCCGGCCGGCGACCCGGCGGCCGTGGTCGATGCCAGGGGCAGCATCCACGGCCTCACCAATGCCGTGATCGCGGACTGCTCGATCATGCCGGTCATTCCCCGCGCCAACACGAACCTGCCGGCGGTCGTCGTCGGCATGCGAGTTGCGCGGTGGCTGTTGGCCGACTGTGAGTCGTGAGTTGGCCGGGCGACCTGATGCCTTGGGCGTGGCAGTGTACTGGTGAGACGAAAGGGCAACCCCGTTGGACGAGGTGAATGATCTCAACGCGGACGGTGTGTACGAGGTAGCGGCGATTGTCGGCAGCCTGCGCCGGGCCTCGTTCAATCGCGGGCTCTTGCGAGCCGCGATCGAGGTGCAGCCGGAAGGGATGCGGATCATGGAGGCGCCGATCGGCGAGCTTCCGCTCTTCAACGAGGATGTCGAGCGCGACGGCGATCCCGCCCCGGTGCAGGAGCTAAAGGCGCGGATTCTCGCGTCTGACGCGGTCCTGTTCATCACGCCGGAATACAATCAATCGATCTCCGGTGTGCTCAAGAACGCGATTGACTGGGCATCGCGATCGTATGGCGCGGGTCAAGTGCTGGCCGGCAAGCCGGTGGCGATCCTGGGCGCCTCCGCCACCCCGTATGGGACGGCGCGGGCGCAACTGGAGCTGCGACGCATCTTGCCGTATCTCTCGATGTACTTGCTCCCCAAACCCGAGATCTACGTCGGGCCCGCCAGCCAGCACTTTGATGAGCGGGGCAACCTGACCGATGAAAAGATTCGCCAGCGATTGCACGAGCAGCTGGCGAAATTACTGGACTGGACCAAGCTGGTGGCGTCCGGCGCGGCGTAGGCCGCACCGGTTCGGGCAAGGGAAGCGATGACCACGATTGGGTTTGGCATCGTCGGCCTCGGCCGCATCGGTTGGCTGCATGCCGAGCATATCGCCGGCGCGGTGCCCGGCGCCCGGCTCGTGGCGGCGGCGGTGGACGAGGCGCAACGCCGGGAGCTGGCAGCAAGCGGCCGGGCGCCGTGCCCGCTGGTGGCGGATGTCGCCGCCCTCGTCGCCCACCCCGATGTCGAGGCGGTGATCATTGCCTCGCCATCGAGCCTCCACCACGACCATATCATCGAGGTCGCCCGGGCCGGCAAGCCAGTCTTTGCCGAAAAACCGATCGCCGACTCGGTCGCGGCCGCCGGAGCGGTCGTCGCGGCGGTGGAGCGGAGCGGTGTACCGTTTCAGATCGGCTTCCAACGCCGGTATGACCCCGGCTACGCGCGAGCCCGCGAGCTGATCGCGGCTGGGGCGGTCGGTGAGGTGGAGATGTTTCGCGGCATTACCTGCGATCGCATCCCGCCGGTTGAGTTCCTGCGGACGAGCGGCGGCCTGTTCTGGGACCTCGCGATCCACGACTTTGACGCCGCCCGCTTCCTGACCGGGGACGAGATCGAGGCGGTGCATGCGACGGGGGCGATCAAGGTCGAGCCGCGGCTGGCCGAGTTTGATGATATCGACCACGGCATCGTCACGCTCAGCTTTCAGTCCGGGGCGCTGGGTGTGGTCCAGGCTTGCTGGCGGGCGCCGGCCGGCTACGATATTCGGGCCGAAGTGCATGGATCGCGCGGCAAAGTGGTGGCCGAGGTGAACGAGAAGTTCCCGGCTCGGCTCTATGACGGGCGTGGGCTGGTGGCGGCACGGCATGACCAGTTCACCGAACGGTTCCGCGATGCCTATCGCGACGAGCTGCACGCCTTCGTCACCGCCCTCCGCCGTGGTTCAGACCCGACCCCGAACCTTTCCGATGCCCTGCGAGCGGTGGAGATCGCGGACGCCGCGACGCGAAGCCGGCGGCAGGGCGGCTGGGTGACGGTCGGCCAGTGATCCGGACGGACGGGGTAGAATGCGGCACGGTATTCGCCCACGGACCGCGTCTGACCACGCGGCCAGGAGGGAGCAACGGCGCGTGGCACAAGCAACGTCGATTCGCGCGTATGGAAACTACATCGGCGGCGAGTGGCGCCCCGCCGCCACCGGCGAGACGTTTGACGACCGGAACCCGGCAAACCGGGACGAGGTGATCGCGACCTTCGCCGCCTCCGGCGCGGACGAGGCGGAGGCGGCGATCACTGCCGCCGCCGAAGCGGCCGCCGGCTGGCGCCGGACGTCGCCGATCGTCCGCGCCAACATCCTGTACAAGGCGTCGAACATCCTCGAGGCGCGGGTCAACGACGTCGGCCGGGATCTCACCCGCGAGGAAGGCAAGACGCTCAAAGAGGGCATTGGCGAGACTGGACGCGCCGTCCAAATCCTGCGCTACTTCGCGGGGGAGGCTCAACAACCGTCGGGCGAGCATTACCCCTCGGCCAGCATCACGACGCTGCTCTACACGATGGATGAGCCGCTGGGCGTGGTCGGGATCATCACGCCGTGGAACTTCCCGATCGCGATCCCGGCCTGGAAAATCGCCCCGGCGTTGGCGTTCGGCAACACCGTGGTCCTCAAGCCCGCGAGCCAGTCGCCGCTGTCGGCGTTCCATTTTGTGGAGGCGTTGCTTGAAGCCGGGTTGCCGGCCGGCGTCCTGAACGTCGTTACCGGTGGCGGGGCGGCGGTGGGGACGCGCCTCGTCGAGGATGAGCGGGTGGTTGGCATCAGCTTCACCGGGTCGAGCGAGGTTGGCGCCGGGCTGCGCCAGATCGCGGGCGCCCGGGGAGCCAAGATTCAGCTCGAGCTGGGCGGCAAGAACCCGGCGATCGTGCTGGCCGATGCCGACATCGACCAGGCGCTGCAACATGTCGTCAACGGAGCGATGATGAGCAGCGGCCAGAAATGCACCGCCACCTCCCGCGCCATCGTCGAACGCTCGCTGTCCGAGCGATTCACCGACCTGCTGTCGAGCAAGATCGAATCGTTGCGCGTCGGCGATCCGCTCGGCGGTGACACCCAAATCGGCCCCCTGATCGATGACGAGGCGGCGGACCGCGTCGCCGCCGAGGTTCAGTCCGCGAAGGACGACGGCTCCGAGCTGCTCGTTGGCGGCGGCCGGTTGACGGACAATGGCCGCGGCGATGGGGCGTTCGTCGCTCCGGCCCTCTTTGCCGGGGTCGATCCCGATTCCCGCCTCGGCCAGGAAGAGTTGTTCGGTCCGGTGCTCGGGGTGATCCCGGTCGATTCGGTCGATGAGGCGATCGCGGTCGCGAACCGGGTCCGGTACGGGCTGTCAGCATCGCTCTTTACCCGGGATTTGGGGAAGGCGCTGCACTTCGTGCAGGGGATCCAGGCCGGGATCGTTCACGTCAATAGCGAGACGGCGGGGGCGGAGCCGCAGGTGCCGTTTGGCGGCATGAAGGGCTCCTCGTCCTACTCACGCGAGCAAGGGAAGGCGGCTCGCGATTTCTACACGCAGATCAAGACGGTCTACATCGACCCGCCGGCGTCGTAGGCGCGGCGGCGGACGGAAGGTCGCGAATCAGATCAGGGATGCAACCCCTGAAGGAGATGACGATGGCGGACGAGAATATCCGAAACAAGGCGCAGGCCGAGAGCACGGCGACCGCCGTCTGGCGGGGGACGCTGGTTGATGGCAAGGGCGAGATCACCGAGTCCGGCAGCGGCGCTTTCGGCAACCTGCCGGTCACTTGGGCCGCCCGGACCACGGATGCCAACCCGGAGCAGACAACGCCGGAAGAGCTGCTGGCGGCGGCGCATGCCGCCTGCTACGCGATGGCGTTCTCGCACGCCCTGGCTGGCGCCGGCAGTCCCGCCGACCAGCTTGAGGTCAAGGCGACGGTCGGGTTCGATCCCAAGGTCGGCGGCGGCATGGAGGTCAGCTTTTCCCACCTCGACGTCACCGGGACGGTGCCTGGCCTCGACCAGGCCAAGTTTGCCGAGCTGGCGCGTAAGGGCGAAGAGGGCTGCCCGGTCTCAAACGCGCTCCGCGGGAACGTCCAGATCATCCTGCACGCGAAGCTGGCGTAGGACGCGAGCCTACCCCGCTGTCCCCGATGCGGGGTCGAGCCGCTGGCAGCGGGGGCAAAAATGGGTGCCGCGGCCGCCGACGATGATCTTCGCCAGGGGCCGGCCGCAGCGCTGGCAGGCGCCGCTGCCGCCCCGGCCGTAGACGGCGAGGGCCGTGCCGTAGCCGCCGGCCGCACCGTTCGCGTCCTGGAACGAGGAGAACGTGGTGCCCCGGTGGTCCAGGCTGTCGCGGAGCACGGCCCGGATGGCGCGGTGCAGCCGCCGGACCTCGTTGCTGGTCAGCGAGCGGGCCGATCGCTCAGGATGCAGACGGGACCGGAAGAGCGCCTCGTCAACGTAGATATTACCCAGTCCCGCCACCAGCGATTGGTCGAGCAAGACGCTCTTCAGCTTCCCCGGCCGGCGGGCCAGGGCGGTGGCCAGAAGGTGCGCGGAAAACGCGGCTGAGAGTGGTTCCGGCCCGAGGCGGCGGTCCAAGGCTTCGACATCGGCCGGCAGCAGGTGGAGAACGCGGCCGAACTTCCGCTGGTCGGCAAAGCGGAGATCGTGCCCGTCATTCAGCTCGATCGCGAGATGCTCGAACCGCAAGCGCGGATTGTTATGGTGGACCACGCTCAGTTGCCCGGTCATCCGCAGGTGGATCATCACGGTCGAGTCGTCATCGAGGCCGAACAGCAGGTATTTGGCCCGGCGGTCAAGGCCGGCAATCCGCCGGCCGGTAATCCGGGCCGCGACCTGATCGACTGAATCCGAGCCGAGGACGCCGGGAAAGTCGCCAAGGCGGAGGCCGCTGATCCGGCGATCGAGCACATGCGGCAGCAGGGAGCGGCGAACGGTTTCGACCTCGGGGAGTTCTGGCATACTGGCCACGACCTCATGGCGGTCAGGAACGATGACCGATCGTACCATGGGAGGGAGACCGGGTGGCTGACGTGACAAGCGAGATTGACTGCATTTTCTGCCGGATCGTGCGCGGGGAGCTAGGAACGACACTCGTCGCCGAAAATGAGCATGCCGTCGCCATTCGTGACTTGAGCCCCCAAGCCCCCACCCATGTGCTAGTCGTGCCACGAAAGCATATCGCGGCGTTGCGGGCGGCAGATGAGGATGACGCGCCGATCGTGGCCGGCGCGATGGCCCTCGCGGTCGAGGTCGCCCGCCACGAGGGGTTGCTCGACGGCGGCGGGTATCGAGTCGTTACGAATGACGGCGAGGACGCCGGTCAAACCGTGTTCCATATTCACTTCCATGTCTTGGGCGGTCACCAGTTGACGGCAATGGGATAGGGGCCGGCGCGGTGATGAGGAGTTAAGACGTGGAGACGAGCATTCGGCAGCGGCTCGAGGACGACGTGAAGACCGCGATGCGGGCCGGCGATCAAACCAGCCGCGACGCGATCCGGTTCATCTTGGCCGCGGTCAAGAATGCCGAAATCGACGCCCGCGGCAAGAGCGGCCCCGCCGATGCCGTCGCCACCCTACGCAAGGTCGGCAAGCAGATGGCGGACGCCGCCGGCCAGTTCCGGCAGGCGGGCCGCATCGATCTCGCGGAAAAGGAAGAAGCTCAGCTCGCGGTGTTGCAACGCTACCTGCCGGCCGAGCTTTCCGATGCCGATCTCGCCGCCCTGGCCGATGAGGCCGTCCGCGACGCCGGCGCCAGCGGGCCGAAAGAGATGGGCAAGGTGATGCCGGTGCTGATTGACCGGGTCGCTGGCCGGGCTGATGGCCGGCGCATCAGTGCCGCCGCCAAGGCCGCGCTCGACTCCCTCGGCTAACCATGCCGCTCATTCTCACGCATGAGATCTTCATCGAAGTTCCGGTGCCTCCCGCGGTGACCGAGCCGGGTTTGGCCGCCCTGATCGCGTTTGGGCTCGACGCCGAGGCGGCGACGGCGCAATGGCACATCGAGCTGGTACTTGGCGACGATGCGTTGCTGCAACGGCTGCATCGTGAGTTCATGGGGCTTGATTCGCCGACCGACATCATTACCTTTCCGGAGCATGACGACCTCGATGACCCCGGCCAGCCGAAGGGCGGCCAGATGTACATTTCGGTCGAGCGGGCGGATGCGCAGGCGGTCGAGTATGGCCACCAGCCGGCCGACGAGATCCGGTTTCTCGTGCTCCACGGGATCCTGCATTTATGCGGCTGGAGCGATGATACCGACGCCGGCCGAACAGCCATGCTCGCGCGGCAAACCCAGCTCTTGCGGGTATTTGACCGGCCTGGCGGCTAGGGACTAGCGAGCAAAGCCCGGTGGAGGACATCGGCCGCGTTGAGCGCCGACCGGCGCTGGACCTCGGCGAACAACGCTCGAAGGGCGAACGTTTCGTGGGCGGCAATGGTCCCCGTGAGCGCGACCGAGATCGTTCCTTCGAACTGGCCGCCCGCTGCCGGCTCGATCGCGGCGACCACGCCCAGGCCGAGGGTCGCCTCGAACCGCTGGCGGGCCATGTCGGCAACCTCCGGCGCCTTGGGCGCGGCGCCGGTCGTCGCGCTAGCCAGACAGCCGCGCATGAAATGACCGGCCTCGGGCTCACTCAAGAGGAGCGCGCCGAAGCGTCCTCCGGTCCCGATTTCCACGATGCCCAGTGTCTGGTTTGCTTGCCGCAGCTCGGCGAGGAGGACCGAGGCCAGGGTGCAATCGGTATCGGTGTAGACGTGGTTGCCTAGCCGACGGCGAACCTCGGTCACAACCGGCCGGAGGAGCGTTTCGGCTTGTTCGGCGGTTCCGGCCGAGACGGAGACGCGAACATGGACGCCGTCATCCTTGGCGTAAGTAGCGACGACGGGATGCTCGGCCTTGATCAGGTCATCGATCTGCTGGGCCACCGCCGACTCGCCCAGGCCAAGAGTTTTCAGGTTGAGATACTCGATCACCCGGTCTGGCAAGGAGGGCCGCAAGCGGGGCAGCACCTCCTCCCGCCACATGCGAAACATTTCACGAGGAACGCCTGGCATGGCAACGATGATCCGGCCATCGACCCGCGCGAACCAGCCTGGCGCGGTGCCGACCGGATTGAGCAGGGCGGCCGCCGAGGGGATCAGCCAGGCTTGCTTGGCATTGCCGGCGGGCATCACCAGCCCCCGGCTGGCGAAGAACGCTTGGATGGTGTGCAGGAGCTCGCCCTCGACCGCCGGGGTCTCGCCGGCGACTTCGGCGATTGCTTCCCGCGTCAGGTCGTCGTCCGTTGGTCCGACGCCGCCGGTGCAGATGACGAGCTCCGCCTCGCTCAAGGCATGTCGGAGCGTTGCCACCAGACGCCGGCGGTCATCGCCGACCTGGGTGACGTGGATCAGCTCGATACCAACCGCGACAAGCTCTTGGGCGAGAAAGGTGGCGTTGGTGTCGGTGATGTTGCCGGCGATCAGCTCACTGCCGATCGAGAGGACGTAGGCGCGCATGCTCTGTCTCACCCTCACCCGCGAGCTAGGCGCCACCGCGCACGTATGGGATTGGTACCGTCGGAGGGAATCGAACCCCCATCCTTCTGGTTCGAAGATGGGCGCGACCCCACGGCTTGACGCCAGTTGCCGCGTACCGACGCCAGTTTAGTGTATCAGGTTGTCTCAGGGAATCTCTCGCTACCCCTGCCCGTTGGTGTAGTTGTTGGTGTAGTACACCATCCGGGCGAACTGCTGTTGAGGCGGGCATCCCCGGCGGTGAGCCGGTAGTCGGCATCGAGCCGGTTGAAGTCGGTGGCGAAGCGTTGGGCCAAATACAGCTTGCCGTTGATGGGCTGGATGCCCCGTCGGTGGGGTCCGTCACAGCAGCTGCCGACGGCCACCCAACGCGCTCCCGCCAGTGGCGGACCGAGGATGACGGGCGGACGGCGATCGACCGTGGCCATCCCGGCGGTCTCGGTGATGGTGGGACCTGCCTCCAGCCCGGGCGGTATCGAGACGGTCAGGCGATGCTCGATGGCAGCCGGGAGTTGCTCCGGATCGGGGAGGGTGACATCGAACCAGACGACGCCCACCGTCCTAGCTGGGAGCGAGACCGTCGGCGTAGTGGGATCGGCAACAGGGACATAGCCGCGGCGAGCGGCGCCTCCGTGAGGGTGGCCACGACCCGCCCCGTGTCGGAATCGAGCACCTCCACGGTGGTGACCTCGACGGGAACGGAGGAGGCGTTGGTGAGGAGCAGCTCGTAGACCAGGTGGACCTGCTCATCCGCCCCAAGAAACCACCGGGGTGGGGAGAGCACCGAGGGCAACAGCGGCGTGTATTGGGCGTCGGGACTGGACCATGGATTGGCTTGCGCTCCGACCCCAGCGGCGCCGATCGCAATGAGGGAAAGAATGAACAGTAGGCTGGGCAAGACCACCACCGGACGATTCTGATGAAGGGTCATCGTTGCTCCTGACGCGGTCGATCGGTCAACGATCTGGGACCGCCCAAATTGGCGGCCGTACCCGTCGCCGCGGTGCTGACCGCGTTGCCCGCGGCGCGGTCGTCCATCCGCCAGGCGGACGCGGCCGCCAGCGCGGTGTCGCCTAGGACGTCGGCGTCGCCGCGGCGGGGGGTGCCGCCGGCGTCGTCCAGGTGCTCGGGTCACGCACCGCCTCCACCACATTTCGAATCGCCGCGATGACCAGCTCCGGCTGCTGGAGCTGGATGTAGTGCCCGCTCTCGGCCGCAATCACCAGCCGTGCCCCCGGCGTGGCGGCGACCAGCTCGCGGTGGAGCCCCGAGAACGCCCGGTCGACCTCGTCCCAGGGGAACCCCGGCGGCAGGATGCCGAGTGGGATGTCGGCCCCCATCGGCACGCCGTGGCCGATCAGGATCATCGGCGTCCCGGCGGGCGGGCGGGCCGCCACGGCCGCCCGCACCTCCTCGCCCACTTCCTCGATGCCGATGCCGTCGGGGCCGTAGCGCTCGATGGTCGGATCCCCCACGGTTGCGGTGGCCTGGAGGGCGTCGAAGGCCGCCGCCTGCTCCGGGGTCAGCACCGCCCGCATCCGCGCGACCTGTCCCTCGACTGAGGGATCAACGAGGACAAGCCCGGCCACCTCGTCCGGGTAGGTGGCGGCGTAGAGACGGACCATCAGCCCGCCCAGGGAGTGCCCGACCAGGACGTACGGCCCCGGAACGCCGGCGGCATCGAGGAGGGCGTGGAGATCGGCCACGACGTCGGCGGTGGTGCGCGGCTGCGGGACGGCGTCGCTGCGGCTGCGGCGGTCGGGGGGGAGCAGCGTGCCGGGCCGGTCGTAGGCGCAGACGCGGGTGAAGGCGGCGACG
>JALZJP010000218.1 GCA_030859715.1 Chloroflexota bacterium | reverse complement strand
AACACCGTGATCGGCCTCTTGCGCGCTCATGGTCACACCGCCATCGCCACGGCGCGGCGTGCCCTGGCGCGTGACCCCGTCGCCACCCTCGCCCTCCTCGGGCTGTAGGAGAATGAAAAGACCCTGGTCTCCAGGTCGAACACCTTGATCCCATCCTCGATCTGTGGCTCAAGCGTCTGATCACCTTGGGCATCTGGCGGTGCCACGGAGCGGACCGTGTTCGGGTTGACCGCCGCCATGTCGCGCATCGCCGCGGCCGGCATATCGCGGGTCATGATCATGCCCGGCGCCATCACCACGCCCTCGACGTCATGGGCGCCGATCGCGAGGTTCGCGTAGCTGGCCGACCAAACGATAGCCGCGACGAGGGCCAACAGGGTGAGGATCGTGACCACGGCCAACTGTGGCCGCGTCACGTCGGTCTGCATCGTGTGCAGCACGCCGTGATCCGTCTCTGAATGGTCCGCATTGCCCGCGAGAACTTGAGCGTTCGGAGACTCGTGGTGTTCGTGATCAGTGGTATCCATTATGGTGTCTCCAGTATGCCAGGCTGGTTCATGTGGACGATACCCGCGGGCGATGCGGCTGGCTGGGCTCCTGTACCGTGAGCCATCCGCTTTGATTCCTCAGCATCGAGCATAGTTGCTCCGGCGTGCTTCGGACGAACGGTCATCAAGCCATGCTTGAGGCCCTTGCTGACCAGCCACCAGTTGGTCGGATAGGCGGTGAAGAAGCCAACCGAGATCGCCAGGGACATTACGCCCCAGTACAGCAACTGGCGCGGATCCATGGCCCGCATGTCGCGGCCCATCATGAAAAAAACCATGGTGGGAAACATGCCGGCCATCATCGTATTCATGGATACCCATTCCGGGAGAAAGGAGCGCTTGAGGGCGGTTGCATACGAGCCGCCGAACATATCTCGCATGAAGAGGGCCTGGAAGATGAAGAAGCCAAAGACGAAGCCGAGCACGTATTCCGCCGCCATGTCGAACCACATCGGCAAGCCCAGCAGCCCCGTCACGGTGGCGGCGATGATGACACCGGTGGCGTCACCGGCCACGCAGTGCAGGGTTGAGCCGAGCGCCTGTTTCCACATCGGTTGGATGAAGCGCTCGTGCTCGCCTGGCCGTGGCTCCTTGTCGGCGAGGACGTAGAGGGTCACGGCGATCGGTCCCATGTAGAGCGTGGTCAGCACCCAGGCCCATTTGATGACGGTGTTTTCGGGGGTCTTGGTGAAGACGTCCCAGGCGATGTAGATGACTGAGACCAGGACGAGCGCGAACCACCCCAGCAGGACCACGTCGATCCAGGCGAGGCGACCGAACAGCGGAATCGTATATGGAGACATCGGCTCAACTCCGCGCTAGATAGCTGCTATTGAGCGCCGAGGCGTGCCCTGGTCATCGTGTCCAGAAACCGCCCGCGGTGCGAGATGGTTGGAAAACTAGCTGGCACTTCGGGTAAAGCGTCCGATGGCCTCGGAGAGCTCGGCCAACATCTCTTCCTGGTCCTCGTGTCCGTGCCGGCAGGTGCCCAGGACGCAGCCACGGATGTGATCTTCTAGGACCAGCAGTCCAGTCTGGCGGGCCGCTGCAATAATGGCGGAGAGTTGGGTCAGCACATCGATGCAGTACTGATCTTCCTCAACCATCCTTTGGACGCCACGAACTTGACCTTCCATGCGACGCAGGCGGGTCATGATTTTCGGTTTGTCCTCGGCGTACGACGTGGTGCGGCGTTGGGAGGTAGGTATCTCCGTGATTGCCTGCGTCATCAAAATCTCTCCTATCTCGCGACATACAAAATATTCATACTTTGATTATACCCCCCTAGGGTAAAAGAGTCAATTCGCTAGCTCGTTCAGGAGTGGAGCACGAGCGACGATCGAATCAGTCGAGCAATTGGCAGATCCGCCCGCACCACCTCCACCAGCCATCGCGCTCCCATCGACCGCGTTGACGATACCTCTTTGGTCATTCGGCGATGACATTCTCGCCCTAGCCCGTTGACAGATATACCTATAGGGGGTATATTCGGCGCATCGATACCCTGCCGGGGTATACAAGGACGGTCAATCGCGAAAGGATCCGGTCATGACCACCGCTCCGAACCCACGGCGTTGGTGGGCGCTCGCCCTCATCGCCGTCGCCCAGTTCCTCGTCATCATGGACACCTCGATCATCGGCGTGGCCTTACCCGAGATCCAGCGCGCCGTTGGCTTCTCGCAATCCGCGCTCTCGTGGGTCTTCAACGCCTACGTCATCGCTTTTGGCGGCCTGCTCCTGTTGGGTGGTCGGCTGTCCGACCTCTTCGGGGCACGCCGGGTCTTCATCGTCGGCTTCGCGATCCTCACCGGCGCCTCGCTCCTAACCGGCCTGGCCCAGTCCGAAGCGATCCTGCTCGCCGGCCGCGCCCTGCAGGGGCTGGGCTCGGCGCTGATCGCGCCGGCGGCGTTGACGCTGCTGATGATGCTCTTCTCACACGACCCGAAGGAGCTGACGAAAGCCCTCGCCCTCTACGGCGCGGCCGCTCCGGCCGGCGGTACGGCCGGTGTCTTCCTTGGCGGTCTCCTCACCGATTGGATCGACTGGCGCTGGGTCTTCTTCGTCAACATTCCCATCGGCCTCCTCGTCCTGGCCGCCAGCACGGGCATCCTGCCCGCCGCCCTGGCCCGCCGCGGTAGTCTCGACGTCGCCGGTGCCCTCTCGGTGACGGCGGCCCTCTCGCTCGCCGTCTTCGGGATCGTCCGTGCCCCCGAGGTCGGCTGGGGGGCGATCTCGACGCTCGCCACGCTGGGCGCGGCCGTGGCGCTCCTGATCCTGTTCGTCGCCATCCAGGCGACGCGGCGGGAACCGCTGATGCCGCTCGCGATCTGGCGGGCACCCAACCTCGCCGCCGCCAACGCCGCGATGGCCCTGCTCGGCGCGGCCTGGATTCCGATGTGGTTCGTCCTCAACCTCTACTTGCAGCAGGTACTCGGGTTTGGTGCGTTCGAGGGCGGCCTCGCCCTCGTCCCGATGACGGTGACGATCATGGTCCTGATGGTTGGGGTCACCGCTCGCGTGGTCGGCCGCTTCGGCTTCAAGGCGCCGCTCGTGGTCGGCATGCTGGTGCTCGCGGCCGGGATCGCCTGGTTGTCGCTGGCGCCCGTCGATGGGACCTTTGTCGCCAACGTTTTGCCGGCGACCATCGTCGGCGCCACTGGGATGTCCCTGGCCTACATCCCGGCCATGCTGGCCGCGCTCGCCGGCGCCAAGCCGGAGGAGGGCGGGCTCGCTTCCGGTATCGTCAACACCACGTACCAGGTTGGCTCGGCGCTTGGTCTGGCGGCGATCACCGCCATCGCGGCCGCCTACGGGGCCGGCCAGCTCGATAACCTGCCGGCGCTGGTCGCCGGTTTTCACGCCGCTTTCATCGGCGCCGCGATCATCGCCATCGTTGGCGCCGGCCTCGCCCTGATCTCCCTCCGTCAACCCGCGGCCGCCGTCGCCTCCGACGGTACCGCCGCCGGCTCGACCGAGGGTCAACCGCGGGCGGCGGCGTAGGCAAAGGAGGTCGACCATGTGCATTGGCTAAGCAACGATGTCAGAGCAACGATCGCCGCCAGCCGCGTTCGGTCATCGCGCCGGCATCGACGTCACCACCATGCGGCGCGGACGTGGGACTACAGACAATGCCACGGTCAACCGGCGACGTCATCTCGGCCATTTACTTGACAATATTGAAAGCACGGCCTAGGATGCAACCCCTACCCCCCGGATAGGGGTCATCAACAAACCGAAGGACGGGCCGGTGCAGATACCTAAGGATGACGCCCTCAAGCGGCTGGCCTATATCGAAGGCCACCTGCGGGGGATCCGCAAGATGGTGGAGGACGATGCCTACTGCGTCGATGTCCTCCGGCAGACTTACGCCGTCCAACGCGCGATCGAGAAATTTGAGCAGATCCTGCTTCGCGGTCACCTGAACCACTGCGTGCCAAACGGAATCCGGGAGGGCCGGGACGCCGAGGTCCTGGGCGAGCTAGAGGTGCTGTTTGATCTCTCCCGCCGGTGACCGGCACCGGGAAATGAGCGGAAGCGATCATCGCCAGGCTGATTCGACTTTCCAAGTGAGTTGGCAATGGAGCTAGTGGGGGATTCTGAGCCGGAGATGCCGGTGGATCGAGCCCCAATGTCCATAAGGGGGGATTTGAAGATGTCGCGCCCAACTAATGCTCGGACTCGGTCGCGCCGATGGCTGAATGGCTGGATAGCCATCAGCCTCATGGTGGTTGCGATCCCTGGGCTCGCGGCGGAGGTGACCTCCGCCCAATCCACGTCTGAAGCGTCGGGACTGCTGGCCGAGGTGCTGGAGCGGGGAACGCTGCGCGTGGGCAATACCCAGGCTTCACCACCCTGGAGCCTGCTCGACGAGAATAACGAGCCTGCGGGCTACGACGTGGACGTGGCGCATGAGCTGGCGCGGCGGCTGGGCATCCCCGAGGTCGAGTTCATCCAAGGGACCTTCCAAAACTTCATCCCCGGCGTTCAGACCGGGACGTTCGATATGGTCATCGCCGGCCAAACCATCACCGAGGAGCGGATGCAGGAAGTCGATTTCTCGCTCCCCTATCAGGTCAATGGTGTTGCCATCTTCACCCGGTCGGATAACACCACGATTCAGGGCCAGGATGACCTCGCGGGGCTGCGGATCGCCGTCTCCGGCGGCAGCACCCAAGAAGACTTTGCTCGCGAGAACATTCCGGACGCCCAGGCCCAAACTTATGAGAACGCCACGCTGGCGCTGCGCGATGTCGCCCTGGGCCGGGCCGATGCCGCGTTGTTCTCGCGGTATGTCGGCTCGTATCTGGCCGAGCAGAACGACCTGGACGTCGTGCCGACGGATGAGCTCTTGAATTCCGAGGTCAACGCCATGTCGTTTGCCAAAGGCGAAACCGCGTTCAAGGCCGCGGTTGACCAGGCGATCGTCGACATGGTCGAGGACGGGACGTTGACCGCCATCTCCGAGGAGTGGCTTGGCGGGCTGGACATGGCGGAGGAGTTGACCCAACTGCCCGCGTACGCGTCGCTGCTCGAAGCATCGCCGATCGCTTCTCCGTCGCCGTAAGGTCGGATGACGGTCCCGCCCTTGGGACCGTCGTTCTCCACCCCGCGGCGGGTGGGATTGGTTCGGCCGTGAGGAAGAAGGAGTGCCCCGGTGGATTTGCTGGCGCGCGCCGCACCGCTACTAGTGGACGCGCTGCTGATGACCCTTTTCCTCGGTGTCACCTCGTTCCTCATCGGGTGCGTCATCGGTCTCGGCGTCGCCCTGGCCCGCCTCTTCGGCGGCCCGCCGTTGCGAGCCCTGGCGGTTGGCTATGTCTCCATCGTGCGTGGCACGCCGCTGCTGATTCAACTACTGCTCATCTACTTTGGGCTGCCGCAGTTCGGCATCATTCTGGAACCGATTCCCGCCGCCTTGATCGCCCTTTCTCTCCACGCCGGGGCCTACCTGGCGGAAAATTTCCGGTCCGGTATCCTGGCGGTCGACAAAGGCCAGTGGGAGGCGGCGTACTCGCTCGGGATGCCGTTCTGGCGGGCGTTCCAGCGGATCGCGCTGCCACAGGCGGCGCGGGTCGCCACCCCGCCAGTCGGCAGTCGCTTCATCGCCTTGATTAAGGACACCTCACTGGCCTCGGTGGTGACCGTCGTCGAGTTAACGAGCGTGGCCGAAAGCATCGGGTCATCTACCTTCCGATACATGGAGATGTTCGTGATCGTGGCCGTGATCTACTGGCTGGTCAATAGCGCGCTCTCCCTGGGCCAGGAGGTCTTGGAACGGCGGATGGCGAGGGCGTACTAATGCCAATATCCCATGAGCTCCAAGTCTCCATCACCGGACTGCACAAGCGGTTCGGCTCGCTCGAAGTGCTGCGAGGAATCGACCTCGACGTCCACAAAGGCGAGGTGGTCGTGATCATGGGGCCTTCCGGGTCCGGCAAGACGACGTTGATCCGGTGCATCAACTTCCTGGAGGAACCGGACCGAGGACAGGTTCGCGTCTGCGGTTTGGAGATCCCCTGCGGCCGGGAAGCGCGCGGCCGGCGCCGGACCCGGCGCATCTGTGAGGTCCGCACCCGGGCGGCGATGGTCTTCCAGCAGTTCAACCTGTTCCCACACATGACCGCGCTGGGCAACGTGATCGAGGGGCCGATCTCGGTCCGGCGGATGCCGAAAGCGGAGGCCGTCTCCCTCGGTGAGCGCCTGCTCGACCGGGTCGGGCTGGCCGACAAGCGCGACGAGTATCCATCGCGCTTGTCCGGTGGCCAAAAACAGCGCGTCGCGATCGCCCGCGCCCTCGCCATGGAACCTGAGGTGATCCTGTTTGACGAGCCAACCTCGGCCCTTGACCCCGAGCTACACGAGGAGGTTCTGCAGTCGATGCGAGGGCTCGCCCGCGACGGGATGACCATGGTCGTGGTGACGCATGAAGTGCGCTTCGCCCAGGATGTGGCCGACCGGGTGGTCTTTATGGAGGGGGGCATGATCGTGGAGGACCAGCCGCCAGCCGAGTTCTTCGTGCGGCCGCGGCACCCGCGGGCGCGCTCCTTTCTCCGGCTGGTGGATCACTCGGCACTGGTTGACGGCGTGACCGAGGGCGCCTCGTCCCAAGGTGGCGCCGTCGGCAAGGCCGCCGGGACAGCGTGATGAGCGCTGGCGGTCGCGCTCTAGCCGACATGCGAAGCGTCGTGGGCTCAGAGACTGAGCCAGATTTCGATCTTGCGCGCGCCCGCCGCGATACCCCTGGTTGCGAACGGGTCCTGCACTTGAACAACGCGGGCGCGGCGCTAATGCCGCGGCACGTGTTGGAAGCCGTCGTCGGCCACCTGCAACTGGAAGCAGCGATCGGGGGATACGAAGCCGCGGCGCGAGCCGAATCGTCGGTCGAGCGCGTCTACGATGCGGCCGCCGCGCTCATTGGCGCCCATCGGGACGAGATCGCCATCGTCGAGAACGCGACCCGCGCCTGGGACATGGCGTTCTATTCGATCCGGTTCCAACCCGGCGACCGGATCCTGACGGGGATGGCGGAATACGCCAGCAACTACATCGCCTTCTTGCACATGGCCGAGCGAACCGGCGCCGTGATCGAGGCGATTCCAAACGACGAGTTCGGCCAGACCTCGGTCACCGCGCTACGGCGGGCGATCGACGATCGGGTGCGCTTGATCGCGATCACCCATGTGCCGACCAACGGCGGCCTCGTCAACCCGGCGGCAGCGATCGGCCGGGTGGCCAAGGAGGCGGGCGTCCTCTTTCTGCTCGATGCCTGTCAGTCGGTTGGTCAGATGCCGATCGATGTGACGGTGATCGGCTGCGACATGCTGTCCGCGACCGGCCGCAAGTATCTGCGCGGGCCGCGGGGCACCGGCTTTCTTTTTGTGCGACGGAGTGTGCTGGGACAGCTGACGCCTCCCTTCCTTGATCTCCATGCCGCCCGGTGGGTGACGCCCGACCGGTACGAGATCCGGCCGGACGCCCGCCGGTTCGAGAACTGGGAGACGAACTACGCGACCAAGATCGGGTTAGGCGTGGCGATTGACTATGCCCTTGGCTGGGGCCTCGACGCCATCTATTCCCGCGTCGCCGGCCTCGCCGCCGATTTGCGGGTGCGGCTCAGCGCGATCCCCGGCGTGACCGTCCATGACCTGGGCGCCGAGCGTTGTGGCATCGTCAGCTTCGCGGTCGCCGGCCACGACCCCGACGTGGTGAAGACCGCGTTGGCCGCGGCCGCGATTAACGTGTCGGTAAGCAGGCTCCCCTCCACCCGCCTCGACATGCAAGATCGGGGGCTCCGCGGCCTGCTGCGGGCGTCGGTCCACTACTACAATAGCGAGCCGGAACTGGACAGATTTTGTACCACCCTTGGGACTCTGCGAAAGGATCTCCCGCCATCGAGCCGGTGACGTGACCGGCCCGCGGGTGACAACGCGCCTCGCGCGGGTCGTACTCACGGTGGGGCAGCCGCTCGCGAGCCGAACTGGCTCCAAGTCGGCCATGTTGCGGTACGCTCGACTTGGGTCTGTTACGGATAACGAGCGACCACCGTGTTGGGGCTGGACATTTATACCCATAGGGGGTATATTTAGTCGTACACGGCCGCACCGAGGAGACCCAACCGCGGCTGGCACGTAACATTGAGCAAGGTGAGATGAGATGACCGCGACTAACACCGACAAGGCGATGGCACCAGCCGCGAACGGATCGCGAACGATGCCAAACGGCGATTCCCGCGAGGTGAGCCTGCCGATCACCGGCATGACTTGCGCCTCCTGCGTGCGCCGGGTCGAGAAGGCCCTGGAGAAGGTCGCGGGCGTCACCGACGCCAGCGTTAACCTGGCCACCGAGAAGGCCCGGGTCGCCTACGACCCCGCGCTCGTGCAGCCCGCACAGCTTACGGCCGCCGTCGAGCGGGCCGGCTACGGCGTGCGTGAGCTGCCGGCGGCGCCCGCATCGCCGCCAGCTCCTACTCCCCCCGCGCCGGACACGAACGGAGAGGCGATCCTTCCGATTGAAGGGATGACCTGCGCTTCCTGCGTGGGTCGGGTCGAGCGGGCCTTAGCCAAGGTGCCCGGCGTCACCGCCGCCAGCGTGAACCTCGCGACCGAGAAGGCTAGCGTCTCCTACGACCCGGACGTGGCCGATCTGAGCCAGCTTTCGGCGGCCGTCGAGAAGGCCGGCTACCAGGTCGGCGCGCTGCCCACGGCGCCCACCGTACGCGGCGCGAGCACGGCGGCGTCCGCGCCGGCGGCCGACCCGGTCGACGCCCGAACTCGCGAGCGCGACCGGGAGATCGCCGACCTGAAGCGCAAATCGCTCGTCAGCCTCGTGGTCGGCCTCGTCATGATGGCCCTAATGTACGTGCCGCTTCCTATCTCGATGTTGGACCTGGCGCCGCTGCTCCTCATCGCCGCCACCATCGTCCAGTTCTGGGCCGGCAAAGTCTTCTATCAGGCTGCCTGGGCGGCCGCTAAGCATGGCGGCACCAACATGAACACGCTTGTCGCCGTGGGCACCAGCGCCGCCTATGGCTACAGCACATTTGTCACCCTCTGGCCCGGGCTGTCGGCCCGGTGGGGATTCGAGTATCACCTCTACTATGAATCGGCGGTGATCGTCATCGCCCTGATCCTGATGGGTCGCTGGCTCGAAGCGCGAGCCAAGCAGCGCACCGGCGAGGCGATCAAGGCGCTGATGGGGCTGCAGGCCAAGACGGCGCGGGTGATCCGAGACGGCGTGGAGCAAGACATCCCGGTCGAGCGGGTGGTCGCCGGTGATCTGGTCCGCGTCCGCCCCGGCGAGAAGGTGCCGGTCGACGGCACCGTGGTCGAGGGCCAGTCAGCGCTGGACGAGAGTATGCTGACCGGCGAGAGCCTGCCGGTCGAGAAGGCGCCCGGTGACTCCGTGATCGGGGCCACGCTCAACAAGACGGGCGGCTTCGTCTTCCGGGCGACCAAGGTCGGGGCCGAGACGACCCTGGCCCAGATCGTCAAGCTGGTCGAGGAGGCCCAAGGCTCCAAGGCGCCGATGCAGAAGCTGGCCGACACGATCTCGAGCTACTTCGTGCCGGTGGTCCTCGTCCTGGCGGTGGTGACGTTCGGCGCCTGGTTCTTCTTCGGACCGTCGCTGACGTTCGCTCTGACCGCCGCGATCGCGGTGCTGGTGATCGCCTGCCCCTGCGCTCTCGGCCTGGCCGCGCCGACCGCGATCATGGTCGGCACCGGCAAGGCGGCCGAGAACGGCATCCTGGTCCGCGGCGGCGAGGCGCTGGAGCAAGCGCGACGAGTGAACACGATCATCCTCGACAAAACCGGGACCATCACCTCGGGCCAGCCGGCCGTCACCACGATCCAGACCAGCGGCACGGTCTCCGAGAACGATTTGCTCCGCTTAGCGGCCGCGGTTGAAGCCGGCTCCGAGCATCCGTTGGGCGAGGCGATCATCGCCAAGGCGGCCGAGCGCGGCCTGGCCTCGGCGATGGCCCGCGACTTCCGCTCGGAGACCGGCCAGGGGGTCGCGGCCCGAGTCGGCGACCATCTGGTGACGATCGGTAATCGGGCCATGTTCGCGGCGGCCGGTATCTCGCTGGCCACGATTGAGGCCGAGGCCGCCCGCGTCGCCCGGTCCGGGGCGACTCCGGTCTTTGTCGGCATCGACGGCGTCGCGGCCGGCCTGATCGGCGTCGCTGATACGATCAAGCCGGAGTCGCCGGCGGCGGTGGCCCAACTGACGGCGCTCGGGCTCGAGGTCTGGATGGTGACCGGCGACAACCTGGCGACGGCCCAAGCGATCGCGGCCGAAGCCGGGATCGAGCACATCCTGGCCGAGGTGCTGCCCGGCCAGAAAGCGGAGAAGGTCAAGCAATTGCAAGCCGAGGGCCGGGTGGTGGCCATGGTCGGGGACGGCATCAATGACGCGCCGGCCCTGGCCCAAGCCGATCTCGGGATCGCGATCGGGACCGGGACCGACGTCACCATCGCGGCCTCGGATATCACCCTGATCAGCGGCGATCCCCGCGGCATCGTCACCGCGATCGCGCTGTCGCGACGGACGGTGGCGACGATCAAGCAGGGGCTGTTCTGGGCCTTTGGCTACAACGTGGCGCTGATCCCGGTGGCGATGGGGGTGCTGTATCCCGCCTTCGGCATTCTGCTTAGTCCGGTCCTGGCCGCCGCCGCGATGGCGATGAGCAGCGTCAGTGTGGTCACCAACGCCTTGCGGCTGCGGAACTTCAAGCGGCCGGCGGACGTGGAGGAGATCTTGCATCCTCCCTTGCGGGCAAAGGTCGCCGAGTACGCCTATCTGGCGGCGGTGGCGATCGTCGCGGTCGTCATCGGCGTGCTGGCGATCCGGTTCATGCCGGCGACGATGGCCATGCCGAACGGGGCGGCGGCGCCAACCAATGCCGTGGTCAATGAGCCGGCAATGGCGCCGGGCGGCGGAGACAGCGACGAGACCGGCACCGGCGTCATGCCCGGCGCCGAGCATCAGGAATGAAGGAGAAGCGAATCATGAGCATCACCGAGCAAGCGACCTTTACCGCCCCGGACATTTCGTGTGGACACTGCGTGTCACGCGTGCAGGCCGCGGTCGGCGCCCTCAACGGTGTCGACACGGTTGTGGCGGACATCGACACCAAGCGGGTTGACGTCACCTATGACGCGGCGGTGACCTCACCCGCCGTCATCAGCGCGGCCCTGGCCGAGGCCGGTTATCCCGCCGCCGAGTAGCGCGACCTACGATTTGGGACAAAGCAGCGAACCCGGTCGCGATGGCGATCGGGTTTGGTATGATTGACGGTACCCTGATGCCCCCGCCGCCAGGCCGCGCGATTCAAGTACCTGAATGGACCGAATTTTCGGCCCATTCGGGCTCCGATCGCGGTGATCGTCCGTGGCACCATGGCGCATGCCACGGAAAACGCGGCCGGCTCACGGTCCACCGCGCGTTTCGGTGAATGTGCGCCGGGAAGCACGTATGTTTTCGAGAAACGCCATTGTGCCTTTGGGCGTTCCTCGATTCAGATGATGGTCGGACTGGATGGGTAGGGGTGCCCTGCCGGTCACGCGGAGGAGGGACGGGGTGACGGCTGGACTAGCAAGGAACGGGATCCACCGGGGCGGCAGGTTGTTGCGGACCGCCCTGCTGGCGATGACGCTGCTCTGCGCCCCGATCGCGATCGGCCCGGAGGGGCACTCGGCGGCGGCCTATCCGGTCGATCCGAACTGGACGCCGCCGCCGACTGTCTACATCCCGGAGACCGGGCAAACGATCGACCGGCTCTTCCTCGATCTCTGGCGCACCGGGGGCGGTCTGTTCACCTACGGCTACCCGATCACGCCGGAGATCGAAGAGGCCGGCGGCACGATCGTTCAGTATTTCGAGTACGCCCGATTCGAATACTGGCCGCAAGGCGATGCCAATGGCAATCTGGTCGTCCTGGGCGCGATCGGCGCCGAGTTCGGCGCCCCGGTCTTGCCGCGTCGACTCGGCTACAACGCTAGCACCGCCGCCCACGACAGCGCCCGCATCGCCAAGGCCTGGCTGCCATTGCGGGATGATGACGCCGCCGCCAAGTCGGCGGGCGAGCCGAGCTACTTGTTCGTGCCGGAGACCCGGCACGGCACCTGGGGCGCCTTCCGCGGCTTCTGGGAAGCGACCGGGGGCGCCGCCTATCTTGGCAACCCGGTCAGTGAGGAGTACGCGGTCAACGGCACCAACTTCCAGGTGTTCGAGCGCGGCAAGCTGCAATGGCGGGTGGGCGAAGACGTCTCGATGGTCGCCATCGGTCAGCTCCTGGCGGAGCGCTACCGCTTATCCACCGCGCCTCAACCCCAAGGCGACGTGCCGATCTACGATGAAGGGCTGTTCGTGCCGCCGCGGGCGATCCCGTCCATCAGCTCGGCGCCAACGCCGCCTAATAATGACCGCGCGATCGTGGTCTCGCTGAGCCGGCAGGCGCTCTGGGCCTACGAGAACGGCGAGGTGATCGACAGCACCTACGTCAGCACCGGCACCGAGAAATTCAAGACCCCGACCGGCCTCTACTACGTCAACACCAAGGTTGACTCGCAAACGATGGAGGGCGTCCTCGGCGGCGAGTACTACAATGTGCCGGACGTCCCCTACGTGATGTACTTCACCGACCGCGGTCACGCCATCCACGGCGCCTACTGGCACGACAACTTCGGCCAAACGATGAGCCACGGCTGCATCAACCTGCCGCTCGACATCGCGGCCTGGATGTACGCCTGGGCGCCGATGGGGATGGCGATCTCGATCATCGAGTAGGTGCCTGGCCGGATCCAGGGACTTGGGAGGCATCAGGACGCCACAAACCGGCCCGCGCCCGTGGGAGCGTGGGCCGGTTTGCCATATGCCCCGGGTTCATGTGGACTCGCCGGCGGATCAGTCAGCCTCGGGCATCGGGGCGTCGAGGAAGGCGGAAATCATCGACAGCAGCCACTCGGCTTGGAAGACGAGGCCGACGTGGGTGGTGCCGGGAAGGACCGCGAGCCGCGAGCGGGGCAACCCGACGACGTCGCCGGCGACGCCGCCGCCCAGCAGCCGGAACAGCTCGATCGCGTGCTCGGGGCGGACGGCATCGGCATCGCCGATGATGATCAGCGAGGGGGCGTTAATCGTCCGCAGGTCTTCAGTCGCCAAGCCCGCGAACTCCAGGTCCAATTGCTTGAGTTTGTCGACCAGGGCAGGAAAGCCGTCGGGATCAGGGGCAACCCGGTCGTACTCTTCTTGGATCGGCGAGCCGGCGAAGACGGCTGGCGTGATCTGAGCGATGCTGCCGAGAATCTCAGGATAGAGGCCCTCGTTGTTGAAGTTCGAGCCGGCGATCACGAGCTTGCGGATCAGGTCCGGGTGCTGAATGGCGAGGGCCAAGGCGGTCGTGCCGCCCATGCTGTAGCCGAAGACGTCGGCGTGCTCGATCCCGAGATGCCGGAGCAGGGCGGCGGTGTCGTCCGCCATCCGCTCGTACGTCAACGGGCGATCAATGTCGGCCGTGTGGCCATGCCCCTGCTGCTCGATGGCGATGACCTGACGGGTCGCGGCCAAGCCCGGCAGCACCGCCCCAAACGAGGTGTTGATCGTCGTGTAGGCGCCGTGTAGCAGGACCAGGGGGACGCCGCCGCTGCCGTGGATCTCGTAGTACAGGTCGAGCCCGTTGACGGGGGCGTAGCCGGTCTCGAACGTGGCCTCGGTCATCTCGCCTCCTTGCGCTAATGGGGTTGCCGGATCGGCGTCGGTTTGGGCGAACCCGAGGGTCGAGACTGCCAATGATGTCCCGGTGGCCAGCGCACCGGCCACGAACGTACGACGCTGCATGATACCTCTCCTGATAGCCTTGATGGCGTCGCGCTCGGGGACCAATCGGGGGGGG
>JALZJP010000207.1 GCA_030859715.1 Chloroflexota bacterium | reverse complement strand
CCGTGGCGCCCGCCCTCCCGATCGCGATCAGGGCCGATTCCTACGTCTCCGGCGTCCAGCTCGGGAGCAGGGTCTCGACAAACGTCGGCTCCCCGTCAACCACCTCGAGGATGAACGCTTCCTTGTTCGGGAAATGCCCTTCCTCGGCGTTCGTCCAGGTCAGCTCGCCGCTCAGGAGCGAGTACGGCGTCTCTTCCATCGCGGCCGCGACCGCGGCGCCCTCGGTGGTGCCGGCGGTCTCGATCGCTTGGGCCAGGATCTGGACCGCGTCCCAGCCCATCACGGCGAACGCCGTTTCCGGCGGGTTGCCGTACTCCGCCTCGTAGAGGGCGAGGAACTCATCCATCTCCGGTCCCACACCGGGACCGACGAAGCTGTGGGTCGAGATGAAGATGTTGTTGCCAAGGTCTTCGCCCACGGCCGGGTAGAACTCGACGGTGTCCATCGCGTCGCCGCCCATCAGCGGCTGCTCGAACCCGGCCGAGCGGAGCTCGCGCACCATCACCGCGTAGTCCGGCATGTTGGTGGAGAGGAAGATCACGTCCGGCGGGGTGCCCAACCCTTCCAGGCGCTGGATCTGGGCGTCGATCTGATTGTCGCCTTGCAGGTAGGTGTCATCCAGCACGACCTCGCCGCCGAAATGAGTGAACGCCTCGGCGAAGTACTCGCCCAGCGACTGCGTGTACTCGGTGGTGGTATCGACGATCAGCGCCCCGGTGGTCCACCCTTGGGCCACCGCGAACTCGGCCGCCGCCGCCGACATCGTCTGGTTCCACATCGAGGCGGTGAACTGCAAATCCCCCAACGCTTCCGAACCGTACAACGGCGACGAGGCGCAGAAGGAGACGCCGACGAGTCCGGCCGCCTGCGCCGCCTGGCCGACCGGCGCCCCGTAGTCGAAGTCGCACGGCGCCAGGAGCACCTCGGCCCCGGCGTCGATGACCTCGATCGCGGCGTTCCCCACCGTGGCCGGGTCGGTCCGGCCGTCAATCGTCATGATCTCGAGCGGCCGGCCGAGCACGCCACCGGCCTCGTTGATGACCTGGACCGCGAGTTGGGCGCCTTCCAGCGGCGGGGTGTCATAGGCCGCCATCCAGCCTGTCAAATGGACGGGGGCGCCGATGATGATCGGATCGTCGTCTTGGGCAACCACGCCCATCGTGCCGAAGGCGATGGAAAGCACCATCAGCGCCGAAAGGATCGGAATCGATTTGCGGACGGAACCCATGTTTGTCTCTCCTTGCTGGCCTTAACGAGACCGCCACGTTCGGGACTGGCCCTTTGTAGAAGAGCTTTGCCGTGCTGTCAAGACCCCGCCGAGGCTTTGGTTTCTTGGCAACCCGACCGGGCGCCGCCACGGTTGACAAAACTGGGACCGCGTTCTACCATAACCGTATAGTTATAGAACGATACGGTTACGTTTTCAGGAAAACGCGCATGTCTGGCAACCAGCTCAACTCGGTGTTCGGAGCGCTGGCCGACCCCACCCGCCGCGCCATCTTGACCCGGCTGACCCAAGGTGACGCGACGGTGGCGGAGTTGGCGGCACCCTTCAACGTATCGCAACCGGCCATCTCCCGTCACCTCAAGGTGCTCGAGCGGGCCGGGCTCATCTCCCGTCGCCGCCGGGCAACCGCCCGCCTCAGCCATCTCGAAGCGGAGCCGCTGCGGGAGGCGACGGCGTGGCTGGCCCGCTACCAGGAGTATTGGGACGAAAGCTACGACCGGCTCGACGCCCTGCTGGCGACGATGCGGGACGATTGACCCGGCTGACCTTGGCGAGGTTACGCCTCAGAAAGGAGCAACGCATGACCAAGACACGAATCGTGGCCGAGCCCGGCGTGCCCCAGATCCTGATGACCAGGGAGTTCGCCGCGCCGCGCGATTTCCTCTTCCGCGCCCACACCGACCCGGACTTGCTGGTGCGGTGGCTCGGTCCGCGCCGGCTGACGATGGCGATTGATCGGCTCGAGGTTCGTGACGGCGGCACCTGGAGGTACACCCATCGGGACACCGATGGCACCGAATACGGGTTTCACGGCGTCTTCCACGGCACGCCAACCCCGGATGGGATCGTCCAAACCTTTGAGTTCGAAGGTGCTCCCGGTCGCGTCTCCCTGGAGACGCTCACCTTCGAGGTGCGGGACGGCCGGACCCTGGTCCGCCAGAACGCCGTCTACCAATCGGTCGCCGACCGCGACGCCATGATCCGGTCCGGCATGGAGCAAGGCGTCAACGAGGGATATGATCGCCTGGACGAGCTGATCGCCAAGCTGGCCCCGATGAACTGACAGCGGGGCCCGCTACCGCTCATCCACCGCGCCGCGGGCGCGCCCAATTCGGATGTGGACGGGCGAACTGCTTATCCGGTGAGCGGCAAAGCGACCGTGTTGCGGCCGAATCGCCGATACCGATGCTCTGGCCTCGTGCCAGCAGGAATGGAGATGCCCAGATGACCGATCGCGAACCCGTCGAAGTCACCAATCTCACCCGGTACGGCGAAGCCGCCCTGCTCTGGAGCCGGCCGCGCGATCTCCTCGCCGCGACCGCGTCCCCACCGGGGATCGCCGCCCAGTTCTTTCTCGGCACGACGCGGCCGGACGGCCGCCCGCATGCCGCCGGAATCGGCGCCCTCTGGCACGACGGCGACTTCTATATTGTCAGCGGACCCGAGACCCGCAAATCCCGCAACCTGGCGGCGAATCCGTCCTGCACCATCGCCGTCGGCCTGGAGGGCATCGATCTGGTGTTCGAAGGCGACGCAACGCGGGTCACCGATCGGCCGACGCTTGAGGAGGTGGCCGCGCGGTATCGAGAAGGCGGGTGGCCGGCGGAGGTGGAGGGTGACGCCTTTACGGCGCCCTACAGCGCCCCGAGCGCCGGGCCGCCGCCCTGGCATCTCTACCGCTTCACATTCCACACCGCCTTCGGCCTCGCCGGCGCGGAGCCGTCTGGCGCCACCCGCTGGCGGTTCGCCCGCGAATAGCGCCGCGATCTCGAGCTCAACCACGTTTATTCGCGGATAGTGGGCCCAGACTCGGGCCAATGGTCGAATGTGAGCGCGGCGGAACCAACGAAGAATCCTCTTGACCGTCGGTCCGCCGCCCGAAAGGAGGAACCGAAATGGAATGGAAGCTCGAAGTTGTGGTGGTGCCCGTCTCGGACGTGGACCGGGCGAAGCGTTTTTATAGCGAGCAAGCCGGTTTCGTGGTCGATCTCGACACGGGGTTGGGCAACGGGATGCGCGTCGTGCAGTTGACCCCGCCCGGCTCGGCCTGCTCGATCACCATTGGCATCGGTCTCGTCGACTCGGCGCCGGGCTCGCTCCAGGGCTTGCAACTGGTCGTCTCCGACATCGAGGCGGCGCGGGCCGAGCTGATCGAGCGCGGCATCGAGGCCGGCCCGATCCGCCATGTCAAGGATGGAGTCTGGCTCGACGGCAAGGGCGGCGACTGGAACTCGTTCGTCTCCTTCGCCGATCCCGACGGCAACGGCTGGGTCGTCCAAGAGCGCCCCGCCGGCACCTGACGCCGCGGTGGGAAGGCGGACGGCACGGATCACCGCCGTTGAGCAGAAATAGATCCGGCCGGGTCGATCTCGGTGGTGTTCAGATGGCACCGCACCCAGTGATCGGCGGCGACCTGGCTCCGCTCCGGCATCTGCCGTTCGCAAATTTCCATCACATGCGGGCAGCGGGCGGCGAACGGGCAAAGATCCGGCGGATCGATCAGGGACGGCAAGCCGGAGCGGCCGCCGGCGTAGGTGCTCGGTCCGGCCTTCGGGTTCGGCACGGCCGAGAGCAGGAGTTGGGTGTAGGGATGCGCCGCCCGCTGGATGACGGCGTCGGTCCTGCCCCCTTCGACCATCCGGCCCGCGTACATCACGATCGTCTCGTCACTGACGTAGCGGGCGCTGGCGATGTCGTGCGTGATGTAGAGCATGGCGATGCCGCGCTCCTCCTTGAGCCGCGCCATCAGGTTGAGGATGCCCATCCGGATCGAGACATCGAGCATCGAGATCGGCTCGTCCGCCAGCAGAATCGCTGGCTCCACCGCCAGCGCCCGGGCAAACGAAACCCGTTGCCGCTGGCCGCCGGACAGCTCGTGCGGGTACTTCTCGCGAAAATCACGCGGCGGGGTGAGGCCGACCGTCAGCAGCAGCTCATCGATCCGCTCGCGGACCTCGTCGTCACGCCTCGCCTTGTCGTGGATGCGCAGCGGCCGGGCCAAATGGTAGCCAACCGTATGCACCGGATTGAGCGAGCCGAAGGGGTCCTGAAACACCATCTGCACCTTCGACCGGTACATCCGCGATGCCTGCCGCGACTCGCTTTGCAAGACATCGATCCCGTCGTACAGGATCTCGCCGCTCGTCGGCGGCAGCAGCCGGGCGACCAGCCGGGCGGCGGTGCTCTTGCCGCTTCCCGACTCCCCGACCAGGGCGGTGATGGTGCCGCGACGCAACGAGAACCAGGCATCCTCCAGGGCGTGCAACTGCTTCCGGGCAAAGAAGCCGCCGACCGAAAACCGCTTGCTGAGGCCGCGAGCCTCGAGCACCGTGGACGAGCCGCCATTTCTCGCCACGCGGTCTGCCGCGGGCTCAGCCATGTCCCACTCCGGTCACGAGCTGGTCCGGGTTGCCCGTCTCCGTCGCCGCATAGAGGTGACAGGCCACGAAATGACCCGGTTTCACCTCACGCAACTTCGGCACGATCCGCCGGTGCGAGGGCCGCACCAAGGCGCATCGCGGATGGAACCGGCAGCCGCTGGGCGGGTGCAGCATGTCCGGCGGCGAGCCGGGAATGCCGGTCAAGTGCTGCCGCTCGCCGGTGAGCGAGGGAAAGGAGCTCATCAAGCCTTGGGTATACGGGTGCAGCGGGTCGTCCAGCAAGTCACGGGAGGCGGCCAGCTCAACAATCTGCCCGGCGTACATGATCGCGATCCGGTCCGCCCGCTCCACCAGTAACGACAGGTCGTGGGTGATGAAGAGGATCGAGAACCCGAGCTCGCGCCGCAGCTCTTCAATCTGTTGGAGGATTTCTTGCTGGACGACGACATCGAGCGCGGTGGTCGGCTCGTCCATCACGATCAGGGCCGGTTGCAGGGCCAGGGCAATGGCGATCACCGCCCGCTGCCGCATGCCGCCGGAGAGCTGATGCGGGTAGGCATCGAGCCTGGTGCTGCTAATGCCAACGGTCTCCAGCAGCGCCGCCGCCCGCTCCCGCGCCACTCGCTTCGAGACCGGTTCATGGGCCAGGATCGTGTCCTCGATCTGGTCGCTAATGGTCATCACCGGGTTGAGCGCGTTCATCGCGCTCTGGAAGACCATTGCCACTTCTCGCCATCGGAAGCGTTCCAGCTCGGCGTCGGATTAGGCAAAGACGCTCCGGCCCTGAACCAGCACCTCGCCGCCGGAGATCACCGCCGGCGGCGGCAGGATCCGGATCAGGGCATGGGCGACGGTCGATTTGCCGCTCCCCGACTCACCGGCCAGGCCGAATACCTCGCCCGGTTGGATCGCGAACGAGACGCCGTCGACGGCCCGCACCGGACCTCGCGGCGATAGGTACTCGACCTGCAGATCACGCACCTCGAGCAAATGCGGGCCGCTGGCGCGAGCTGACGACACGGCGGAAGCGGGCGCCAGCACTAGTCACCACCCGTGGGCCGGAGCACCGGCGTCGCCCGGCCCGCGGTCAAGCGAAAGCCGGGCCGCTTGAGCAGCGCGACGGCGGCGCCCCGCGCCCGGAGCCGCGGGTTCGTCACCTCGTCAATCGCGTAGTTCATTAAGACGAAGGCGAAGGCGATCAAGGCGATGCAGAGCCCGGCCGGGACGAAGGTCCACCAGGCGCCGGTCAGCAGACCGGCGTTGTTGCCCGCCCAGTAGAGGTTCGTCCCCCAACTGACGACGCTGGGGTTGCCCAAGCCGAGAAATTCGAGGGCGGCCTGGGCGCCGATGGCATAGATACCGGAACCCAGGAAGCTGGCGACGACGATCGAGAACATGTTGGGCAAGATTTCCGAAAGCACGATCCGCATCCCGCCCTCGCCGCTGACTTGGGCGGCGGCGACAAAATCCTTCTCCCGCAGCGAGATCGCCTGCGAGCGCATCACCCGCGCCGGCCAGGCCCAACCGGTGATCGTCAGCACCAGGATCATGAACCAGGGGGTGCCGCTGCCGATAAAGGCCGACAGCACCACGAGCAGGGGGAGGCTCGGCACGATCAGAAAGATATTCACAATTAACGAGAAGGACTCGTCGACCGCGCCGCCGAAATAGCCCGAGCCCACCCCGACCAGGACGCCGATCACCGTCGTCAACAACCCCACCAGCAACCCGACCGCCAGCGTGCTCCGGCTGCCCCAGACGGTCTGGGCAAAGACATCCTGCCCCTGGCCGGTGGTGCCGAACCAATGCTCGGCCGACGGTGCCTGGTGGGGCCGGGCTACGAAGTCGGACGGGTCGCCGGGAGCGATCACCGGCGCCAGTAGGGCCACGGCCGCGAACAGCACGGCGATCAGCACCCCGGCCGTTGCTTTCTTACTATTGAGGACCGCCCGCGCCCAATACGGCAGCTTCAGGCCATGGTGCCGGCGCGTCGATTCCGCCGCCGGCGCATTCGCCGCCAGGTCGGGGACGGTCGGTTCGAGCAGGTCGGTCTGCATGGACATGGCACACCCGCCTACGTGCTACGGACTCGGGGATCGAGCCGCAGATAGAGCAAATCGACCAGCAAGTTGGCGCCGAGCACGGCCAGCGTAATCATCAAGAAGATCCCCTGCATCAGGGGGTAGTCGAGACTGCGCACCGCGATGAACAGCCGGAAGCCGAGCCCCGGATAGGAAAAGACGATCTCCGTTACCAACGCCCCGCTAACCACGAAGCCAAGCGCCATGCCGAAAGCGGTGACGTTCGGCAACAGCGCGTTGCGCGCCGCGTATTGGAACATCACCCGCCGCTGCGGCAGCCCCTTGGCCTCGGCGAAGGTGATGTAGTCCTCGGCCAGCACCCCGATCATGGCGTTGCGCATCCCCAACATCCAGCCCCCGATCGAAACCAGGATGATGGTGGCCGCCGGCAGCACCAGGTGATAGGCGACGCTGCCGATAAACTCGAGGCTCAACGCCGGGGAGAGGCTGTCAGAATAGGAGTGGCGCAAGGGGAAGACGTTCCAATAGAAGCCGAGGAAGAAGAGCGCCACCGAGGCGAGCCAAAAATAGGGGAACGAGCCGACGAAGAGGAGGACCGGCGGCAGCACCGAATCGGCCCAACTGCCGCGCCGCCACGCCGCCACCATCCCCAGCAGCATGCCGAGCCCGAACCCGACGATGGTCGCCACCAACCCAAGCAGCAGCGTCCATTGCAAGCTCGTTCCGATCACCGTCAGCACCGGGCTGGGAAAGGAGCTGAGGGAGAGTCCGAACTCGCCGCGGGCGATGTGTTGGAGATACAACCAGTACTGCTCGAGCATCGGCGCATCGGAGAGGCCGTAGGCTTGGCGCATGGCATCGATCTGCTCGGGCCGGGCCTGCCCCTGGGATCGGCCGATAATGCCCGACGCCGGATCGCCCGTCATCAGCCGGGGCAGCATGAAATTCAGCGTGATCGAGGCCCAGGCCGCGATCAGATAGAAGCCGAACCGCCGCGCCAGATATCGCACGACTCACCCCCGGCGGCGGCCACGGCCAGTACCCAACGGGCATCCGACCGCGGCCGCCCGGTCATTACTCCGCGATCGGCTTGATCGTCGTCATCATGATGAGCCGGTCCGGGTTGAGATAGGCCGACAGCACCGCGTACGGGTTTTCGGCGCTGGGGAAGTCGGTGAACCGCATCGTGTTGAACTCGCCCCAGCTCGGACCGGGGAAGAGCGGGATGCCAGGCGCTTCCTCGGCGTAGATCATCTGCAACTGGTTTGCCAGCTCCATCTGCTCCGCTTCTTCCGTCGCCGCCGCGAATTGCGACAGCAGCTCGTCCGCCGCCTCGCTCACGTAGCGTTGCCAGTTTTCGGTCGCCACCTCGCCGATCTCGACGAAGGTCGCGCTCGACATCGCGCCCCGGTAGAAGTTGAACGGCGTCGGCCCGTTGCTCGACCAGCCGATCGAGAGGTCGAACTCGCCCGTAGTCACCCGGTCGAACCAGGCGGGGAAGTCATAGGTTTGGACTCGGACCGTGATCCCGAGATCCCCCAGATTTTGGGCCATGATCTGACAGGAGGAGACCCAGTCGGACCACCCGGAGACGACGTTCAGGTCGTAGCTCATCTCGGTGCCGTCGGCCAGCCGCCGGACATCGCCGTCCCGCGCCAGCCCCGCCTCGTCGAGCAACTGGTTGGCGCGTTCGACATTCATCGTCACCCACTCGGCGCCGGCTTCCACCGCCGCCGGGTTGCGCCAGCCGTCGTAGGCATCGCTCAGCCCGGTGGCGTCGGCGGGATGCGTGTAGTCGTACATCGCCACGGCCACGATCTGCTCACGGTCAATGCCCATGCTGATCGCTTTGCGCACGTTCACGTCATCAAATGGCGCCCGCGTGGTGTTGGCGTAGAGCTGAACCGTCGCCCCGATCGCCGGGAACCAGTAGTTGAAGTGCTCGGGATCGCGGCCGATGTAGACGGTCTCGATATCAGGCACGAAGTGCGAGGCGAGATCGATCTCGCCGTTCACCATGGCCAGGTTCGCCGCATCGTTGGTCGCCAGCACCGGGAAGCGGAAGCCGTCGATGTAGGGCAGCCCTTCCTGCCAGTAGTTCGGGTTCTTCAGGACTTCGTAGTACTGGTCCTCGAACGTCCCAATCTCGGTGAAGGGGCCGGTCCCGACCGGGTTCTCGTTGGTGAACGTGACCGGGTCCTCGATCTCGCTCCAGATGTGTTGCGGCACGATCATCTGCTCGCCGACATCGTAGAGGCCCGGACTGAAGACCTGGGTGAAGGTGAAGACCACGGTCAGCTCGTCCGTCGCCTCGACGCTTTCGATGAACGGGATCGCCCCGCGGACGCCCTCCGTCCCCGGTAGCGCGGTGTGCTCGGTCAAGTAGTCGAAGGTGAACTTGACGTCCTCGGCGGTCAGCGCCTCGCCGTCCGACCAGAGCACGCCGTCGCGCAGCGTAAAGGTCAGTTGCAGGTTGTCGTCGCTATACGAATACTCGGAGGCCAACCAGGGGAGCGTTTCGCCGGTGATCGTGTTGTGGATGATCATCGGCTCGTAAATTCCAGCCTGGGTCGGCCAGCGGGAGGCATCCTGCGCTAACAGCGGGTTGAAGATGCGGATCCAGGTCGGCGGCTGCTCGGTGGAAACGGTGAGGAGATTCGGTTCGCCATCCTGGGCCGCCGCGGTCCGGCTCTGCATCAGGGCAAGATTGGCGGCGGTGGCCGAGAGCCCGAGCGCCGCCGCCGACTGCACCAGGCGACGCCGGTCAATCTGGCCGTTCTCAACCAGGTGCCCGAGCTGACGAAAATGATCGTTGCCCATCGCTGCACTCCCTCTACGAATCGTCCATCAGCCAGCAACCCCGCTGGCCGAATCTTGCTATTCACCGCATCGCCGCGGTGCGAATCGAATCCGAGGCTGTCCGGGTACCGTGTGCCGAGTGCGTCCTCCATCGCCGTCAGTTGTCGCTCGGGTGAGGTAATTGACGCAGATTGGCACTCGCCGCGCCGCCTCACAAGCACGTCCCCGATGGTTGTCGCTCAGCAACATCGCGACCTTCCTGGTGGCCCGGGTCGCGGGATATGCCTTGACGCTGGCACCTTGCGTTGTAAGCTGCACGAGCCACGTAGCGTAGGCAACGAGACGACGGTGTCTTCCCGGTCGGCCCCGGCAGCGTCTTCGTGTTGCCGACCAACGTTCGGCACGACCTGGTCAACACCAGTACCGAACCGTTGCACGCGGTCGGTTTCTTCGCGGCAATGTTCATCCAGCATTTCGACGACCTGTTGCCGCCGCCCAACTGCCACATCGTCGGCACCCCAACCGTGAGGGCCAGGGCACCGCCGGCTGATCGGCGTGATACGCCATGCCCCGATCCCATCGCGGAAGTGAATCATGTCGTGCCGCCTGAGAACCCGAGGCCGAGCCGGCGGAGTGACACCCAGCGCCCATCCCCGATCACGAGATGGTCGAGCAATTCGATGTCGAGCAGGGCGCCGGCCCGCGCTAGCTCCGCCGTTACCGCCACATCGGCGGCGGAGGGGGTCGGGTCGCCGGAGGGGTGGTTATGGACGGCCACGATCGCCACCGCGTTGTGGCGGATCGCATCGCGGAACACCTCGGCCACCCGGATTTGGGCGGAATTGACGCTGCCCTGGTAGACCGTCCGGATCGCCAGCACCCGATTCTTGGTGTCGAGCAGGACGACCCGCAACTGCTCCTGGGACAGCGCCGCCATCTCGATCTGGACCAAAGTGACAATATCGTCGGGCGAGGCGATTTGGGGCCGGGCGTCGGGGACGTGCGCGGCCAGCCGGCGCCCCAGCTCCAGCGCCGCCTTCACCCGCACCGCCTTGGCGTCGCCCACTCCCCGGATCCGGGCCAGCTCGCTCACCTCGAGCCGCATCAAACCGCGCAGCCCGCCCTGCTCCACGATCAACCGTTGCGCCAGGTCCGTCACGGTCAGGCCGACCGTTCCCGTGTTGAGCAGGATCGCGATCAGGTCGCTATCGCTCAGCGACGAGGCGCCACGCAGCTTCAACCGCTCGCGCAGCCGCTCGTCCGCCGGCAGCTCCTTCAACCGCAGGCGATACGGCGCCCGGTCCTCTCCCCCATTCGATTCAACCACCGGCCGCCCCGCGTGATTCGTAGGCGGCGACGAGCATGCCGTAGTAGCGCGGCGCTTCGTATACCAGCAGCTCCAGCCGCAGCGCCGTCTCCTCCAAGACTCCCGCCAGGACCAGCGTTTGCCACAAGCCGTCGATCGCGGCCTCCGCCGCCCTTTCGTCGGAGATCGTGAGGAGTCGCTTCAGGTCGTCCGCCTTGATCGCGGCGACGACCTCGCCGTCCACTTCCGCCGCCGCTGGATGGTAGCCATACGGTCCATCCTCCGTGTGCCGGTGCCCCCAATCACAAGAGGCAACAAACGCGATCCGCCGCGGGTCGGCCGCGATCGCGGCGGCGGCAGCCCGTCCGGTTGCCAGCAACATCTCCCGCGGCAGCGAGCGCGAGGGGGTCATCACCACCGCCGGCGGACCGGTATCGTCCTCCGGCGGCGCCGCCAGCACATCGCCCAGACCGGCGAGATGGCGGTCATGGCCAAGGAACCAGAGCGGCGTCATCGTCCCCCAATCGAGCGGGATCACGCTCTGGTCGCGCCGGTTGCCGGCAAAGCCAACCATCGCCACCGGGATCTGGTTCGCTCGCAACGCGCTGGCGATGCCGTCCGTCAACCGCGGGTCGATCGGGACGTTCATCTCGACCGCGCGGCCCTCCCAATGCAGGATGCCGGCGCCGCGGCCAACGTCCGCCAGCGCGATCGCGCCGTCCACCCGCGCCCCGTGCGGGCCGGCCACCACGATCACCTCGACCCCGGCCGCCTGGAACCGGCGCCCCAGGTTGTGCATGGCGGCTTGGGTCGCCATCCCCCCTTCGGCGTCGTCGCTCAGCCGCGGGATGATCGGATACCCATGCGGCGCGATCGCGGCAATCACCAACGGCATCGTCATTTCCCCCCATCCCGCGATCGTTCCCGCGACATCGTACCCGAGACTCGAGCAATGGCGAAACGCATCCCGCGACGCACCGCCGGATGGCCGCGCCGGGTCGCGGGCACCGGTCCTCCGGTATGATCGGCCCCGAACTTGCGAGCGGCTACCGAAGCCGTGACGTTAGCCGCCATCAGCAGCGCGGGGAGAACAGCAACCGTGACCTTGGGATTTCCGACGACAGCAACCGAACGTGCCGAACGCGGCCGAGACTGGCCCGCGCTAGCCCGGCGGGGCATGATCGCCAGCGCCCAGCCGCTCGTGTCCGCCACCGGCTTGCGGGTGCTCGCCGATGGCGGCAACGCGGTCGATGCCGCCGTCGCCGCGGCGTTGGTGGGCAACGTCGTGCTTCCGGCGAGGTGTGGCATCGGCGGCGACCTGTTCGCGATTGTTTACCGCCCTCCCGGTTCAGGCGGCGACAAGGGCGATCTGCTGGCGTTCATGGGCAGCGGCATCGGCCCGACCAACACCAGCATCGAGCACCTGCGGCAGCATGGCGACAAAGACGGCGCCGTCATGGCCCAGACCGGGCCACTGTCGCCGGCGGTGCCCGGCATGGTGTCTGGTGCCTTCTCTTTGCTCAAGCACTTCGGCCGCAAATCCTTCGCCGAGCTGGCCCAACCGGCCATTGGCTATGCCGCCGATGGCTTCCCGATCAGCACCGGCGAAGCGCGAGCGATTCGTCGCCTCCGAGATCTCCTGGGCCGGTACCCCACCTCGGCCGCGGTCTTCCTCCCTGGCGGTCAGGTGCCGGCGCCTGGCACCATGCTGAAGCAGAGCGACCTGGCAAAGACGATTTCCCAGATCGCCGACAACGGACCCGATGTCTTTTACAAGGGAGACATCGCCCGCCGCATCGGCGACTTCCTCGCCGAAAACGGCGGCGTCTTGAGCGCGGACGACTTCGCCGACCACGCGACCGACGTGGCGCCGCCGCTGGCCTCGACCTATCGCGGCCACACCGTCTACGAAACGCGCTTGCCGACCCAGGGCTTCATCGTCCTCGAAACGCTCAACATCATCGAGCATGCCGCCCTGCCGGGAGACTGCCTGTCGTGTGCTCCGAGTGTCCATCTGATGGCGGAAGCCCTAAAGCTGTCGTTCGCCGATCGCCTCGCCTATGCTGCCGATCCCCGCGTCCATGACACTCCGCTGGACACGATCCTCTCGAAGCCGTTCGCGAAGCGCCGGTTTGATCAGATCGACCCGGCCGCCGCCGCCACGAAGGTCGAGAGCGGCGCGATCACGGGCGGCGACACCACCTCTCTTTGCGTCATCGACGGTGACGGCATGATGGTGTCCCTCATCTTTTCCGTGTCGGGGGGATTTGGCAGCGGCGTGGTCGCCGGGGACACCGGCGTCATGCTCAACAACCGGGCCGGCCATTGCTTTAGCCTGGTCGATGGCCACCCGAACATCTTCGCCCCCGGCAAGAAGACGATGCACACCCTGAACTGCTATCTGATCGCCGACCCGGACGGCGAGCCGGTGCTGGTTGGCGGGACCCCCGGCGGCGACTATCAACCGCAGTGGAACGTGCAGGCGATCACCGGCTTGATTGACGGCGGGCTCGATGTCCAGGCCGCGATCGAGCAGCCGCGCTGGATGATCTCGCCCGGCACCTACCCGATCGAGATCGGCAACCCGTTCCAACTTCAGATCGAGTCTCGCGCCGGCGCTGACACAATCGAGGAGCTACGAGCGCTCGGTCATGTTGTGACCGAGGTCGGCCCCTGGGGCGCGAGCGGCGCGGCCCAGCTCATCAGCCGCGACCCCGCCACCGGCGTCCTCGCCGGCGGCTCCGACCCTCGATCGGAGGGGCTGGCGATCGGCCTGTAGCACGATATGTCGGGCGTGTGCGGAGTCTACACATCGTCCGCCCGGAGCGCCTGGCCGGTTCGCGGCGGCCGATTGGGATCGGGGAAGTAGATCAACGAGGTGATCCGGCCCCGCTCGGTCATCACCCGGATCTCGCGGCTGCCTTCGGTCAAGCATTGCATCAGCTCGCCGTGGGTCGTTCCGTAGCCATCGCCGATCACGTAGACATGGACCCCGGAGACGAGCTTCGCGGTGCCGAGCAGACGGCCATCTTCGTCATGCATGACGATTTCTTCATCCGCGCCGTCGTCCGTCACCGGGGACGACGGTCCGTCGTCGGGCGGCTCGTCCTGCCGCGGTTCCGGGAAAATCTCTTCGGAGATGCGGTCGCCAATCTTCTTGATTACGAGCGCTTGCACGGCGCGACTCCTCGAATCGTTGCGGCTGATGCGGTTTCATCTGTCGCTAAGCGTACCATCAGTGCCTGTTCGGGCTCGGCCGGCCGCATCAATCTTGCCCGCTAGGCATCGTTTCAATACTTCCCATTGGAAAGTAGTGGGCAAATCCCATAGACTACCGAGGTTAGCACGATCTGAAAATCGCGCGAGGAGGAACCGCGTGACCGAACCGATCGCGTTTGATCTCTATTTTGACTACATCTGCCCGTATACCCAAGCGGCCTCGGCCTGGGCTCGTCAGCTCGACGAACTGCTCGGCGACCAAGTCGCGATCAATTGGCGCGCCTTTCCCATCGAGCAAGTCAATAATCCCTACGGTCCGGAGTGGAAACTGTGGGAACAGCCCGAGGGGGGGCTAAGCCAGGGTCTCCTCGCCTTTCGCGCCGGCAAGGCGGCGGCTCGCCAGGCACGGGACGCATTCAACCGCTTCCACCACGCGTTGATCGATCTGCGCCACATCTCCCGCCGGACCCTGACCCGGCGGGCGACCTTGGTCCAGCTCGCCAACGCGAACGGCCTCGATGTCGACCGATTTGAGCGCGATCTCGATGATTGCGCGTTGTTAACCGAGATTGGGGAAGATTACGCGACAGGACGCGAGCGATTCGGCGTCTTCGGCACCCCGACGCTCGTGTTTCCCGGAGGCGGCTCCCTGTACCTGCAGATGACCTCGGCGCCGCCGATTGAGGAGGCGGCCACCCTGCTCCGCAGGTTGGCCCACATGGCGAGCGAGCAGCCCTATATCCTGGAAATAAAGCGCCCGGCTTAGCCAACCGGCCAGCCGGGCGCCGAGGTCTAGCGATTACGAATCGCGGTCATTACCTCGTCCGCCGAGGCGAACCGCGTCGGGCTCGCATTGCGGATCGCGTCGAGCAGCAGCTGGGTTGCCCCGTTCTGCTGAAAATTGTCGATGAGCTGCTCTTTCGTGACGGGGAAGCCAACCCCCGCCAGCAACTCTTGAATCGAGGGAGAACTACCCGGTTGTGGCATCGTCACCATGACGTTCCTTCCTCCACGAATCGCGACCTCGTTTGTAGCATCGCAGACAGCGTGCCGCCGTTAAGTCAATGGCGCTTGGCGCGTCTCGCGCACCAGGAGGGCGATGGTGAGCGAGGCCGCCAGGCCCAGGCCGGCCAGCACGTAGGCGCCATTGACCAGGCCAAAGCTGCCGGCCACGATGCCGACCGCCAGCGGCCCCGCCGCCCCCCCGGCATCGCCGATCAGCCGCCAGATGCCCAAGAACTCGCCGGTCGCCCCTGGCGGCGCCATGTCCGCCCCCAGCGTCATCATCGCCCCGGAGCCAAGCCCATTGCCGAGGCCGATGACGATCCCGGCCAGCATGAGGCCGGTGAAATCGGACGTGAACGGGATGCAGGCGACCCCCACCGCCATGATCGCGAAACTCGGCACCGAGGCCACCTTGCGGCCGAACCGGTCCATCAGGTACCCGGCCGGCACGAACATCGAGACGTCGGCGATCGCCGAAATCGAGAGGATCAACCCGATCTGGGCCGCGTCCAGACCCAACCGGTCCTGGGCATAGAGCGGGATAATGAGGTGGCGGCCGGCGCGGACCATCTGGGCGAACGTTTGGGCCACCGAGGCGGCGGCGAAATCCCGCCAGGCCGCTTTTAGCGTCGTGCCGACCCGGCCCCAGCGATGCCGCATCGCCAGCGATGCCGCCGCCTTCGGCACCGGCCGGATGAGGACGATCGCCATCACCAGCGCCACGCAGGCCAGCCCGGCCGAGAGCGCAAACGAGGCTCGCAACCCCAGCGCCGTGCCGATGATGCCGCCGAGGACGGGGCCGCCGAAGACGCCGATCCGGTTGATCCCGCCAAAGGTCGAGATCGCCTGCCCTCGCTGCGCCGCCGGGATCGCCTCGGTGATATAGGCGTGCCGCGACAGCGCCCAGAGCGCGGTGCCGACCCCGGCCAAGATGCGGAAGACGACCAGGGCCGAGAAGTCTTGAACAACCGCCAGCGCCAGCGTGCTGATTGCGACCAAGCTACAGCCAATAATCATGGCCGGTCGCAAGCCGAGCCGGTGCAGCAAGACCCCGGCCGGCAAGTCCATCGCTAGGGTGCCGATCGCCGCCGCGCCGACGACAAGGCTGACCAGCTCGTAGGACACGCCGAAGTCGTCGGCAAACAGCGGCAGCGTGGCAAGCAGCGAGCCTTGGCCAAAGGCCAGGAGCGCGGTCGGCAGGTACACCGCGAGCATCAATGGTGAAATTCGCCTCAACGCTCTCGCCCCTCAACCGTCGCGGCTCCCACCGCCCGAGCGCGCGTCGTGACCGCGCTCACGGCAAGGACCGGCGGTGAGAGCGAGCGGCCCCGATGGTATACTCAACCGGCGCCGCTGTCGCGCCGTATCGTTACCATCCGGCGCCCGAAATCGCTGATTCGTGCTTGCCTCCGCGCTCGATCCGGCCCAACCCCGCGCGCCGGCCACCGCCGCCAGTTCGGGCATGCCCGGCGACCGGACAAGGAGTCCCGACCCCGTGATCTTGAAATTCTTCCGGCGCAAGACGGAGCCGGATGTCCAGCTTGAGCAAGGGCTGGAGAAGACCCGTCGCGGCGTCTTCCTCGAAATCACCCGCCTCTTCGACCGCTCGGTCCTCGACGACGAATTGTACGAGGATCTCGAAATGCTCCTGATCCAGGCCGATGTCGGCTGGGATGTCAGCCAGGGGCTTGTCGCCGGCTTGCGAGCCCGGGTCGATCGCGACCGAATCGGCGACCCGGCGCTGGCGCGGGAGATCCTGCGGGAGGAGATGATTCAGCTCCTGGAAGTGGCGAGCCGCAACCGGCAAGTTAAAATCCTGCAGCGGGGCGTGCCGTTTGTCATCATGGTGGTCGGCGTCAACGGTGTCGGCAAAACGACCTCGATCGCCAAGCTCGCCGCCTATCATCAGCAATTCGGCCGGACGGTCATGCTGGCCGCCGGCGATACGTTCCGGGCCGCCGCGATCGACCAGCTCAAGATCTGGGGCGAGCGGCAGAACGTACCGGTGGTCGCGCATCACCAGGGCGCCGACCCCGGCGCGGTGGTCTTCGACGCGATGCGGGCCGCCCACGCCCGCGGCGTCGACGTCCTGATCGTCGATACCGCCGGCCGCCTCCATACCAGGCATAACCTGATGGCCGAGTTGGGGAAGCTGCGCAAGATCATGCATCGCCACGTCGAGGCGGCGCCCCAAGAAACCCTCCTCGTGATCGACGCCACGACCGGTCAGAACGGCCTGGTCCAGGCCAAGGAGTTTTCCAACTCGGTCGCCATCACCGACATCATGATCGCCAAGCTGGACGGCACCGCCAAGGGCGGCATCGCCTTCGCCGTCGCCCGCGAGCTGGGCATCCCGATTTCCTACGTCGGCACCGGCGAGCGGGCCGCCGACCTCGCCGAGTTCAAGCCCGAGACCTACGTCGATTCACTCTTCTTCGGCGTCGGCGAAGGTCTCTAGCGTTGGCCACCGCCGGTGCTAGCAGAATTGAGGAGTCCCATCGTGTTTGAAAGTTTGACCGATCGTCTCAACGAGACCTTTAGTCGGCTGGGCCGCAAAGGCCGGCTGACCGAGCAAGACGTCGATGAAGCGATGCGCGAAGTCCGCCGGGCGCTGCTGGAAGCCGACGTCAACTTCAAGGTCGTCAGGGACTTCGTCGCCGCGGTCCGAGAGCGGGCGATCGGGCAGGACGTGCTGCGCTCGCTGAGCCCGGCCCAAACCGTGATCGGCATCGCCAACGAAGAGTTGATTAAGGTGCTGGGCACCGAGCGCGAGCCGTTGCGCCGGCCGGAGCAACCGCCTCAGATCCTGATGCTGGTCGGCCTCCAAGGCTCGGGCAAGACCACGCACGCCGGCAAGCTGGCGGTCCATCTCCGCAAGGAAGGCCGCAACCCATTGCTGGTCGCGGCCGATGTCTACCGGCCGGCCGCGATCAACCAATTGCAAGCGCTCGGCAAGCAGGTCAACATCCCCGTTTATGAAGAAGGGACCGCCAAGGACCCGGTCGAGATCGCCAGCAACGCGGTGCGATTCGCCATCGAGCGCGGCTACAACCCGATCATCGTCGACACCGCCGGCCGGTTGCAGATCGACGAGCGCCTGATGCAAGAGCTGGTCAATATCCGGGAGCGGGTCAATCCGACCGAGATCCTACTCGTGGCCGACGCCATGACCGGCCAGGAAGCGGTCGGCGTCGCCCAAACCTTTCACGACCGGGTCGGCGCCACCGGGCTGATCCTAACCAAGATGGATGGCGATGCCCGCGGCGGCGCCGCCCTCTCGATCCGGGCCGTGACCGGGGTGCCGATCAAGTTCATCGGCACCGGTGAAAAGCTCGACGCCCTGGAGCCATTCTATCCGGAGCGTCTGGCCAGCCGGATCCTGGGCATGGGCGACGTCCTGTCCCTGGTCGAACGGGCTCAAGAGCAGACCTCGGTCGAAGAGGCCGAAAAGCTCCAGCAACGGATGTTCAAGGGCCAGTTCAACCTGGAGGATTTCCTCGACCAGATGCAAAAGATCAAGCAGATGGGCCCGCTGACCCAGCTCCTGGACATGATCCCCGGCCTCGGCGGCCAGCTCCGGCAGGCCAAGGCCCAAATCTCGGACGACGACTACAAGCACGTCGAGGCCATCATCTTCTCGATGACGCCGGAAGAGCGCCGCCGGCCGGAGCTGATCGGCAAGCGCCGTTCGCTCCGTATCGCCAAAGGCAGCGGCCGCACCCAGGCCGAGGTCCGCCAACTCCTCAAGCAGTTCAACGAGATGCAGAAGATGATGGGCCAGGTCGGCAAGATGGCAAAGAAGGGCCGCCTACCCGCCAACCTGCCGTTCGATCTGCGGTAGACCAACCCCCTGACCCCCAAGCTTGGGGGTCAGGGGGTTGACTGCACCCGGACCAATTCAGCAAAGAGCCGGGCCAACGTTGCACCCGGATCGCTCGTCAGACCCGCGTGGACCGGTCCCGGCTGCACAACGGTGCTCACCGGTGACACCAGCCACCCGAACCGCTCGGCTTGTGGCCGCGCGGCCAGCGCGCCGTCCGCGGCGCTGCCGCCAATGACCTCCGAGATCACGCCAACCTGTCGGGCCACGCCGTCGAGATCCAGGTCCGGCGCGACCGCCCGCAGCCGGTCGCGGTCCAGCTCGAAGCGGGCGTCGAGAAAGCGCCGCGGCCGGCAGAAGAGCACAACCCCAATGTTGAGGCACTCTCCCCGCTCCACCTTCGGCACGACCCGAATCACCGCGTACACGTATGGGTCAGCCAGCATGACGGGCGCGCCGGGCATGCTCGGCCTCCTCCACGAACCCCGCTCGCAGTTCTAAACGGCGCCAGAGATACGCCTCGTACGCGGCACGGTGCTCGTTTGGCGTGGCAAACGGCGGCTGCCCGTCCAGCCAAAGGTCCGGCAACCCGGCAACAATGTCGCGGATGACCTCGCGAGTGACGCGCTCATGCAAACGTGCGTCCGCCTCCAAGATCGATCCCGCGAGTGGGAGCAACATGTGGTCCTTGATCGCGGCAAAGCGAGCCGCCGCCGCCGCTAAGGGGTCAGTCCAGCCATGGTGCAGGTAGAGCGCCGCCCCATGGTCGATCAGCCAGAGATCGCGGTGCCACAGGAGGAGGTTCGGGTTGCGCGGTGTGCGGTCGACGTTGCTGACGTAGGCGTCGAACCAGACGATGTCCGCTGCCAGCGCCGAATCGAGCGCCGGATCGACCGGTGCGGAAAAGGCGAAGGCGCCGGGCAGAAAATCCAGTCCGGCATTGAGCCCGGTGCTGGCGGCCAGCAGATCCTGAATCTCGGGGTCCGGTTCGTTGCGGCCCAGGGCGGAAGGAATCTCGACCACGACCAGCTCCGGCACCGCCAACCCGAGGGCCTGTCCGATCTGACCAGCGATCACCTCCGCAACCAGCGCCTTCGGTCCCTGGCCGGCGCCGCGGAACTTCACGACGTAGAGGCCGAGATCGTCCGCCTCGACAATTGCCGGCAGGGAGCCGCCCTCACGGAGCGGCGTCACGTACCGGGTCGCGTGGACCGTCCGCGGCATGCGATGCCTTTCTTCTGATCGGGCTCGTGAGCCCGCCTCAACGCGGCGGGTTGTACCCCAAACCACTGGTTCCGGCAAGGCAGGAGACCGATGTACGATCTTCTCGAAAATTATCGTGGTTTCGCGTAACCGACGCTTCCTGTCGCGCGTACTAATGACTGGCAGGCACCCATTCGGGGTCGTAACGCGAACCACAATCGCGCGACCTGACAGGTGTTGGTTGCCAGTGGACAATTGGGACACGCGCGTATAGGGCCGAGCGGCCTCTCCCGCGCTCGCTGATGGAGCCCACCCGCATGTGGGGCTCAAAGGAAGGAAGGGGCATCGATGGGCTCACTGGTGAAGTCCGCGCTCCAAACTGGCGCCGCCGGCCTCATGCTGCTGGCCGGCGTCATGGTGACCACGCCGGGGGCGGCCGCGAACACCCCCAAGCCGGGGCAATGCGTCCCGTCGGGCGGCGTCGTGATCAATGGCGGCTCGGTCAGCAACACCACCAACCTTGACCTCAGTGCCGATGGCGGCACCGCGATCGGGGACGCGGGCGGTGGTGACGACAACCTGGCGGTCGTCTCGGATCGCAACGACCGGCGCAATGGCAACGACGGCGACGACACCGCCGCCGCCGGCAATGGCGGCTCGGCCGATGCCGCCGCGAATGGCGGCGCGATCAGCGTCGGCAACGTCAACTCGGGGAACAACCGGGGCAACGCGATCAGCGTCGGCGATACCTTCTCCTCGGGCTGCGCCCCGCTCGATAGCCGTGGCAATCCGGTCGCGGTGGCCGCGGTCCAGATTGACGGCGGCTCGGTGACCAACGAGACCACGATCGACGTCAGCGCCGATGGCGGCACCGCGATCGCGGACGCCAGCGGCGGCGACAACAATATCGCGGTCAACAATGGTCGCAACGGCAACGCGGGTAACGGCGGCATTGTCTCCGCCGGCAACGGCGGCACCGCCGACGCGAGCGCGAACGGCGGCGCCGTCTCGATTGGCGACGTCAACTCGGGCGGCAACAGCGGCAACGTGATCACGGTCGGCAACACCATCAGCGGCGGCGTCCCGATCGTGCCCGTCAAGCCGGTCCCGGTCAAGCCCGTGCCGGTGAAGCCGGTCCCGGTCAAGCCCGTGCCCGTCAAGCCTGTGCCGGTGAAGCCGGTGCGGCCAGCCCCCGGCCGGCCCGACCGGCCGACCCGCGCCCCGGTCCGCGCGATGCCGCGGGCGCTGCCCGACACCGGCACCGGCAACCTGGTCCAGGGTGAGACCAACCTCCAACTGCTGGCGGTCCTCGCCGCGGCGACCGTGATGGCCGCTGCCGCCGGTCAGCAAGCGCTTCGCCGCCGGGTGGACTAGCGCTCGCGCCAGTCGCCCCTAACGGACAATGCCGCCGGTCCCGATCGGGGACCGGCGGCGTTGTCGTTGGTCGAGCGTTCGTGGCTACTCGATGACCTCACACTGGTGGGTGAAGCCGCTGCAGCCGCCAAGGCAACAGTCCGATGTTTTCGCACAGAGTCCGGTCAGGTGCGCGCAGGTGTGCTCCCGGCAGGTGCAGACCGTGCCGATCTCGGTGTTGCTGATGCAGGCGCAGATGCCGGACTGACAGCCAAACCGCTTCTTCGGGTTGCAGTGGTCGCCGGTTTCGAGCGGTCCGTTCACGCAACCGATGTCGTTGAGGCAGATTTGGCCCGGTTCGCAGCAGGTGCCGTAGCAGGCGGGCGCTCCCTTGCACTTACACATCCCGGCCTTGCACTTGGCGCCGCCGCAGCACGTGTGCTTCTTCTTGTCGCACGGTTTCCCTGGCTTCCGGCAGGCGGCGGCCGCCTCCCCGAGCCCGAGTCGGAGCGCCGCCGCGCCACCGGCGCCTGCCAAGACGAAACGCAATGCGCCGCGCCGGCTGGTGACAAATGCCGTCGTCAACTCGTCAAACCATTGTCCATCCATTTGTCAGTCCTCCTCGATGGCGCGGCGGCGGTGAGCCACCACGAATCCGGCGCCGGCAGCCGTCGCGCGATCCCGCCGTACCGTGTCGCGAGCGCTTCCAATCCTGGATCGGTCAGGATCACGGCCCGATCGACCGCTCCATGGTTGCCACTCTAGGCGACGTCCATTAGCCGGTCATTAGCGGAACATTCCGTGTGCCGCGAGCAACGCCGTGGGAAGAGGCCACTGGTTTGGATGCGGGCAGGTTTGAATCAACGAGCGGTAGGGAACGGTAACGTCCACCGGACGCACCGCATGACGACGAGCGGTCGCGGCCATGCCTGGTCCGAACTGGCATCAAAACATCGAGGGGCATAAGAAAAACGAGGTGGGGTCGCGCGACCGGATGGGAACGCGCGACCGACGCCTCGGGGAGGGAAGGACGCCACGCGCCGTGGCTGGCGACGCGGGCAGGGAGTAATCTCGATCTGTCGGCTATCGCTCGCGCGACCCGTCCAAGTCTTGGCGGCGTCGTTGCCACCGACCGAGGTCAACGGCTACCTGGAGAACCAGACCGCGTCAATGACCTCTAGGAACAATCATACGGTGACAGGAAGGCAGGAGTATGTGCCAATCGGATAGTCAGTTCGGCACGTTCGAACCAAGGAAACTGAGGGCAAAGTGTACGTACACCATTCGTCGCGCCGTCAAGGATTGCCCCGCCGTTGACCCGGCGCTGGTCGCGCCGAGGGCCGGGTCATCAGATCAGGCCGCGCCGGATCGCCTCCGCCACGGCGTGGGCGCGGTCGACCGCCCCGAGCTTGGCAAAAATGACTTGGAGCCGCTTCTTGACCGCGACCTCGGTCCGGCCGAGCGTCACGCCAATCTCGCGGTTCGTCGCCCCTTCGCTCGTCCGCCGCAAGATCTCGAGGTCTTCTTCGGAGAGATCGACCGAGCGCTGCGTTTGCTCGCGGGCGAGACCGCTAAATTCACGGAGCATGCCGTCCAGCAGCTCCGGGCTGAGCTGGCCCCGACCCCGCGCCGCCGCCCGGATCGCCGCGATCAGCTGTTCCGGCGGCGTGCTCTTCAGCAGATAGCCGTCGGCCCCGGCCTCGATTGCCTGCCGGACATAGGCTTGGTCGCCGTACGAGGTCAGGATGATGACGGCCGAGGCAACGCCTTGCTCACGTAGCCGGCGGGTCGCCTGGACGCCGCTGGCGCCCGGCATCCGCAAATCGAGCAGGATCACATCCGGCCGCAGGGCCCGGGCCCGGTCGATCGCGCCGGCGGCGTCATGCGCTTCACCGGTAACGTCGATATCGCCGGCCGTCGCCAGCATCTTCCGGAGACCTTCGATGACCACGGGATGATCGTCGACCAGGAGCACGGTGATCATACCGGCGTCGCCTGGACGAGATGATCCTCAACCTCGTCCGGCTTGACCACGACCGTGATCGTTCCCGTCTCTTCCAACCGCTCGGCTTCCATTCGCCGCTCGATCACGATCGTCGTGCCGTCACCAGGTCGCGACGACACGGCGAAGGTGGCCCCGATCGCGGCTGCCCGCTCCCGCATGCTCAGTAGTCCTAGGGCGCTCGGCCGCGCCGCCGATTCGGGGTTGAAGCCGGCCCCATTGTCGCGAATGATGACCCGCAGGGTCTCGTCGGTGGTTTCCAGTTGGACCACGGCCTGGTCGGCCGCCGCATGCCGCAAGGCGTTGTGCAGCGCTTCTTGAACGATCCGGTAGACCGCCAGCCGCACCTCCGGCATCAGTGTCGGCGGTTCCCCAATCAGCTCCAACCGGCACTTCAGCCCGGAGCGCTCCACTTGGTTGATGTAGCGCTCGATGGCGGCAACCACCCCAAGATCATCGAGATCGGGCGGCCGCAAGGCGAAAATAACATGGTGCAGCTCATCCATGGCGCGGGTCAGCAGGTCGGCAATGGCATCGAGATCAGCGATCGCGGTGTCGCCGTTGCTGCTCGCGGTTACCTCGGAGGATCCCGCCGGCCCAAGCCGGAGCGCCCGCGTTTGATAGAGGGCGCCGGTAATGAGCGGCGCCACCGCATCGTGGATATCGCCAGAGATCCGCCGGCGCTCATCCTCCTGCAGGCGCACCGTCCGGCGGTTGAGCTCGCGCATCTGCTCGGCGTGGGCGGCGCCCGCTTCGCGCGCCACCTCGAGGTCATGGACCTGACTCTGGAGCCGGTCCGCCATTTCCGTAAAGGCCACCCCCAGCGCCGTTATCTCGCCGCCGCCGCTGGGCGCCGCTCGCTGGCCGAAGTCGCCGCGGGCGATCGCGAAGGCGTGGGCGGTCAGTTGCCGGATCGGGCGAGCGACCCACTCGCCGAGGGTGAGCGTCAGGATCAGCGTCGCCGCCACCGCCAGCGCCAGCGCGCTGAGCCCCCGGATCAACAACGCCCGGTTTGGGCCGTAGGTGAGGGGCGATGGCTGCGTCACGAGCACGGCCCAGTTGGCGCCCGTCAGCGGCACCGGCTCGACCGCGGCGAGCCGCTCCGCACCGGTTTCATCGACGAAGCTATACGTTCCCCCCAGACCGCCAATGGCGCCCCCGATCGGCAACGCCAGCCGGTCGGCCGTCTCCGATCCTTCCATCCCTGGCGCCTGGGCGGCGAGAACCTCGTTCTCGGTGAAGATGGCGATCACGGTCTCGCCGCGGGCGAACGGAAGCACGGTGTCCTTGATCCGGTCAGCGGAAAGCAACGCCCCCACCACGCCGACCGGCTGGCCATCCTCCTGCTCCTCGGCCCAGACCGGGGCGACGATCGCGAACAAGGGACCGTCATCAGTCGTGAGCCGGTTGGAGACGCCGAACTCCTCCCCCAGCATCGCCTGATCGATGGCCGCGTTGAACGTGCTCGTGTTGGTCAGGATCGATGGATCAAGACCGGCGAAGTCGATCAGGTCTCGCTCGGCATCGAGCAAAAACAGCGCGTAGACGCTCGGCCGGGCTCGCTTGAATTCATCCAACACGGCCCGCGAGCGAGTGGGATCGAGCTGGCGGATCCGCTCCGTGTTGGCCAGCTCGATCAACATCCGTCCATTGTCGTCGAGCGTCGCCCGCAACACCTGGGCGACGACTTCGGCCGTCGCGACCTCGGCATTCAGCAATTGGGCCCGGCTGTGCTCCAGGCTCTGGCTCAGCACGTAAATCGTGACCCCGAGCAAGGGCAACAAGCAGGCGCCCGCGATCAGCAGGAACCGTACTCGCAGGGACCATCGGTGCTCGAACTGATTGCCGTGGCGATTGCTTGGTCTCATGGACACCAATCATAACCGGGCGCGAGCGGATAGCTACCATTGTATCCGAACGGAACCGCGGGCCGGCCCGTCCGTGCCGGCGGCGTATCGCCAACGGCCCCGGAGCCGCTCAAAACGTCGATCAGCGTCTATTCGCGAGGACCGCGACCATATCCGCTGGTCGGCCAGGATCTCTCCTACGTCGTGGTGGAAGAGGCCGAGGTCGCCGCCAAGGTGGCAGCCTTGCTCGGCCCCGGCAAATGACCGGGCACCGGGCTAGCGGGCAGATACCGATCCAGCCCGTATACTTACGCTAGGCTGAGCCTCAGCCACGAGGAACGCCGCGCGGCGAAACCGGGCTCTCGGCCAGGCACACGGTAGAAACGAGGAGCGCGTGGAGATCACTATTATTGGCTCCGGCTACGTCGGCTTGGTCACGGGCGCCTGCCTGGCCGAGGTCGGCAACGATGTCGTCTGTTTGGACATCGATGAGACCCGGGTGAGACAGCTCTGCCGAGGTGAGGTTCCTATCTTTGAACCGGAGCTGCCGGAGATCATCCGCCAGAATCTCGCCTCCGGGCATATCTCGTTCACCACCGACGCCGGCCGGGCGGTCGATCACGCCACCGTCATCTTCATCGCGGTCGGCAGCCCGCCGAACGACGACGGCTCGGCCGATCTGCGCGCGGTCGAAGCGGTCGCGGCGACAATCGGCGGCCGGATGACGAGCGAAAAGATCGTCCTTACCAAGTCAACGGTGCCGGTGGGGACCACGGACCGCGTGCGCGACCTCATCCAGGGTCAGCTCGATCGACGTGGGCTCGACCTCGCCTTCGATGTCGTTTCGAACCCGGAGTTCCTGAAGGAAGGCTCGGCCGTCAGCGACTTCAAACGACCTGACCGGATCGTCATCGGCAGCCGGAACGAGCGCTCGATCAGCATCCTACGCGAGCTGTACGCCCCGTTCAATCGCAACCACGACCGCCTGATGGTGATGGACGTCCGGGCCGCCGAGTTCACCAAGTACGCTGCCAACGCGATGTTGGCGACCCGCATCTCGTTCATGAACGAGATGGCGAACCTCGCCGACCGGTTGGGCGTGAATATCGAGCAAGTCCGGCTGGGGATCGGCGCCGACTCTCGGATCGGCTACTCGTACATCTACCCCGGCTGCGGCTACGGCGGCTCCTGCTTCCCGAAGGACGTCCGCGCCCTCGACAACACCGCCCGCGGCGCCGGCTTCGACACCCAACTCTTGCGCGCGGTCGATGCGGTCAACCGGAACCAAAAGCTCGTCCTCGTCAACAAGATCCAGGACCATTTCGGCGACGACCTGCATGGTCTCACCTTTGCCCTGTGGGGATTGGCGTTCAAGCCCAACACCGACGACATGCGCGAGGCGCCCAGCCGGACGCTCCTGGAGGCGCTGTGGGCCGCCGGCGCCAGAGTCCGCGCCTTCGACCCCAAAGCGAACGCCGAGGCCTACCGCCTCTACGGCGATCATCCCGGCCTCGACCTATGCGAAACCAAGGAAGATGCCCTGACCGGCGCCGACGCCCTGGCGATTGTGACCGATTGGCGGGAGTTTCGCGGCCCGGACTTTGGTGAATTGAAGCTGGCCCTCCGCTCGCCGGTCATCTTCGACGGCCGCAACCTCTACGACCCGGACCGCCTGGCGCGAGCGGGTTTCACCTATTACGGAATCGGTTTGAGCTCATCAGCCTCATCCGCGGCGGTGGCCGCATCGGACCTGGCGCCGGACTGACCAGCACTGGCGGGGCTATCTCGCGAGCCGCGGCGGTGGTTGACCCAATCGATCATACGGTCGGTATACGTCGGTTGGGAGGGACGAAAATGCGTTCCCGCCCGTCGGATGTACGGCGTGACGATGCGTTGCAGGAAGACGAGGAGCCCTTCGCGTCCAATCTCGGCGATGGCCTGGCGGTAATAGCCGAAAATATGGATATTGCCGAGATCGAGGCCGGTCCGGGCGGCGGCAATCCCGATCACCGCCGATACCTCCGCCAGCGACCGCCGCTCCCGCCGCGCGGTCGCTTGCAGCTCGGCGAAGATGGCGCCAAGCTCGTCCAGGCTTGGCAGGTCCCGGCCCTGCTCCCGCAGCCGGTCAAACGAGGCGCGCGCGTCGGCCATGTTCATCGGCGGCACGTCGATCGCATCCGCCAGTGTGCCGGAAGCCGTTTCGAGCCTGGTCAGCAAGTCGTCGTATGAGCCGATATCCGTCCCCAGCGGCAGCACCCGTTCGTCTTCCAGTGACGTAACCAGGGCCTGCAGGAAGGTCTTGGAACCGCCCAGCACATCGGAAGCCGCGGCGAGCAGCCAGAGCGGGGACCAGCCGACCGCCGCCAGCCCCGCCAACTCCATCACGTTGCCGGCGGTCTTCCGGACCGCCAGCTCCTTTGCCGGCATCAGATCCGGCGGGTAGACATCCGGCACGTCGCCGACCAGCTCGACCACGATCCGCAAAAGCCGGGCGACCGTCGCCTGGTACAGCTTTGACTGCCGCACCGCGTTCGGCAGCAGGAGATCGCTCACCTCGCGGATCGCCCCGCCGGCGACGGCCGCCGTGGCTCGCGCCGCTCGCTCCGGCAACGAGACGACGTAGCGCTTCACATCAGCCACGCGAGTATCCTTTCAACGCAACATTCAGGTTCATGATGATCCCGCCAAGAACGGCCGATCCGTTTCCGCTAGCCACGGAGGTATTCGAGGACCGCCAGCACCCGGCGATGATCGGTCTCGGACTCGGCGAGACCCAGCTTGCCGAAGATGCTGGTGACGTGCTTCTCGATCGTGCCCGCGTTGACGAAGAGCCGGTCCGCGATCGCCGCGTTCGTCCGCCCTTCCGCCATCAGCGTCAGGACCTCGCGCTCACGCGGTGATAGCGCCCGCGTCCGGTCCTTGCTCCGGCGGCGGACGATGAGTTGGGCCACGACTTCCGAATCGAGCACCGTTTCGCCGGCGGCGACGCGCTTCACGGCATCGACGAACTCGGTCACGTCCGCCACCCGATCTTTAAGCAGATAGCCGACCCGCTCGGCCCCGCCGGCCAGCAGCTCGGTGGCGTAGCGCTCCTCGACATACTGCGACAGCACCAGCACCGCCGCCCCCGGCACACGCTGCCGGGCCAGGATGGCCGCCCGCAACCCCTCGTCCCGGAACTCCGGCGGCATCCGGACATCGACGATCGCGATGTCGGGCCGGTGCCGGACCACGGATTCCACCAGTGAGTCGCCGTCGCCGACCCGGTCCACCACCGCGAACCCGGCATCCTTCAGCAACCGGGCGATCCCCTCTCGCAGAAGGACCGAGTCTTCCGCGATTACGACCCGCATGGAATCTCGACCCGGAGCCGGGTCGGTCCGCCGCGCGGGCTGTCCACGGTGAGCCGGCCATCAAGGGCATCAACTCGGTCGTGCAGCCCGCTCAGGCCGGTCCCCCGCCGGCCGTCGATGCCGCCCACGCCGTTGTCCATGATCTCGAGCCACAACCAGCCCTCACGCTCGCGGGCGACGACCCAGGCCTCGCTCGCCCGGCTGTGCTTGGCGACATTGGCAAGCGCCTCCAACACCACGAAGTAGGCCGCCGCCTCGACCGGTTCCGGCAGCCGGTGGGGAAGCTGGACGTCAACCGTGACCGGGATCGGGCTCCGGCCGGCGATTGCCGAGATGGCCGCATCCAGACCCCGGTCACTGAGCACCGCCGGGTGGATGCCGCGGACGAGATTCCGCAGCTCCGCCAGCACTCGCTTGGCCTCCTCGTGCGAGGTTTCCACCAGGCGCCGCGCCTGGTCGGGATCGGTGGTCATCTTTTCGCGGGCCATGCCCAGATCCATTGCCAAGGCGACCAATCGCTGCTGGGCGCCGTCATGCAGATCGCGCTCGATCCGGCGCCGCTCCGCCAATTGGGCGTCGATCACCCCGGACCGGCTCTTGGTCAGCACCTCGACCCGCTCCTCGAGCTGCTCCGTGCTCGATGGTCCCAGCAGCAGCCAGGCCAAGACGACATGAGCCCGCGCCACGCCGATCATCGCCCAGGCGACCGGGATCGCGATCAGCATTCCGGCCACACTGAGCAGCAACGCCCCGGCCAACGAATCGACCTGCCCGCCGCCCCAGGCCGGGTCGCCGACGCTGATGCCGCCCGGAATCGTCCAAAAGTAGAGCGGCGCCGAAATCAGCGAGACGACCAGTCCGATGCCGCCGGCAACGATCACCAGCTCGATTAATCCGATGGGGAAGAGCAGGAACAGGTACACCAGGTCCCGCCATACCGCCCAATCACCAAGCCGGCCCCGAAATCGTCCCCACCACGATGTCGCGCTCAGGGGACGGTACGGGTCCGGGATCGGCGTTCCGGTCAGCCAGCCGACCCGGCGCCGCTCGAACCGGGCCGCTCCGATCCAGATCGCCACCGCCGCCGCCAGGATTGGAATGCCAATCCAGATGATCGACATGGCGGCCCCCACCGGAAGCAGCACAATGAAGAGGCAAAACCAGAAGAGCCCGAGGACGAAGCTCGAGAACATGAACCAGAAGACCGGCCACAGCTCGGTCCGCCGGATCAGGCCCAGCGCGACGTGCTGCCAGTCGGCCATGGTGTTCCGCTCGGGGGTTGCAACCGGCACGGACATCAACCTAACTTCCTCACTTGGCGACCGCCAAACGCGCGCTCGCCCGCTTCCACTGATCTCATGCTACCGCGCCGGCGCCCTGGCGTCATCGCGGACACCCATCATCGCCGTGGTGGGGATATCCCCCATCGCCGCGTGGCACCCGTTCCGGGTTGTGCTTGCGCAACCGCGAGTGGTCGGTCAAGATCGCCCGGCGACCGCGCACCGCCGGCGGGCAGAGGAGGAGCGGCATGCGAGAGATCCGACAGCCAGGGGTCTATCCCTACGTCTTTAGCCGGTACGTCGAGCCCATCGCCACGGTCAGGCCGGGCGAAACGGTCGCCATCTACACGGTCGATGCCTTTGAAGACCAGATCACCAGCGAATCGGACACACCATCCGAGATCCTTGGCCCGTACCTCAATCCCCAGACTGGTCCGATTTTCATCGAAGGGGCAGAACCGGGCGATACGCTCCTGGCTCGGATCGAGCAGATCGAGCCGACCCGCGACTGGGCGGTCAGCGCCTTCATCCCCTACTTCGGCGGTCTGACCGCCACCAAGTTCACCCGCTTGCTGCACGAGCCGCTGCCGGAGCGGGTCTGGATCTACCAGATCGAGGATGGCTGGTTGCGGCACAACGACCGGCTCCGCTTCCCCTGGCGCCCGTTCCTCGGCACGATCGGGACCGCGCCAGAGATCGAGGCCATCTCCGCCCTCGCCCCCGGCGATCACGGCGGCAATATGGACGTCCCCGACGCCAAGCCGGGCAATACCGTGCTCCTCCCGGTCCGCGTCCCCGGTGCCCTCTTCTTCACCGGCGACGTCCACGCTGGACAGGGCCAAGGTGAGCTCTGCGGCGTCGCCCTGGAAATCAGCGCCAAGGTGACGATCACCTTTGACCTCATCAAGCGGCGCCCCATCGCCTGGCCCCGGATCGAGAGCCCGGACGAGCTGATGACCGTCGGCAGCGCCCGCCCGATGGAAGACGCCGCCCGCATCGCCTACACCGAGCTGATTGTCTGGCTGGAAGAGCTGGGCTGGGACCGCTGGGACGCCTACCAGGCGCTAACCCAGATCGGCTCCCTCTACGTCGGCAACATGGTCGATACCAACTACTCGCTGGTGGCCAAGATCGCCAAGGAATACGCACATCCAACCGGCTAGCCGCCGATGACCGCATCGACCTCGATCTCGACCATCAGCGCGGGATCAACCAGGGCGCTGATCGCGACGAGGGTGCCGGCGGGGCGAATATCGCCAAAGACGCGGCCCATCTCGGCGCCGACCTCGCGCCAGGTGGCAATGTCGGTGACGTAGACGCGATAGCGAACCACGTCGGCCATCGTCGCGCCCGCCTCATCCAGCGCCCGTTCGATCACCGTCAGGATGTAGCGTGTTTGGGCGGCGGCCTCGCCCGGCGCCACGATCTCGCCATCCCGGTAGGCCGTGGTGCCGGCCACGTACACGGTGTCGTCAACGCGCACCGCGCGCGAGTAGCCCGCCGTGGCCTCGAACGGACCGCCGGAACTGATGAGTTGCCGGGCCCGATTCGGATGCGTCATGACCTTTCTCCCCGCTTCGCGCAATTGTGCCGCGTTCATCTGCCCGGTATGGTACGTGCGATGAAGCTCAGGCAACAGGGCGATCGGAAACTGGGATGGAGGAAACCGTGACCGAGATGACGATTCCCCGCCGGCCGCTTGGCCGCACCGGGGTCGAGGTGTCGATGCTGTGCCTGGGCGGCTTTCACCTCGGCGTCCCACCCGCCGCGGAGGCGACCCGGATTATCCACACCGCGATCGACGCCGGGATCGATTTTCTCGACAACGCCTGGGAATACAACGATGGCGAGTCGGAGCGACGGGTAGGCGACGCGCTCGCCCACGACGGCTACCGCGATCGCGTTTTCTTGATGACCAAGAACTGCGCCCACGATCGGACCGCCGCCAATTCGATGGTCAAGCTCGAAGAGAGCCTGCGCCGGCTCCAAACCGACCACCTCGACCTCTGGCAGATCCACGAGGTCACCTGGCCGGACGACCCGGATCGAATCTTCGCCCCGGGCGGCGCCGGCGAGGCGATGCTCAAGGCCAAAGAGCAGGGGAAAGTCCGCTTCATCGGCTTCACCGGGCACAAGAGCCCGGCGATCTTCAAGCGCATGCTCGGCGCCGGTTTCCCGTGGGACACGCTGCAGATGCCGGTCAGCCTGCTCGACCGTCACTTCAACAGCTTCCAGGCCGAGATTCTGCCTATCGCCGAGGCTCAAGGCGTCGGTATCATCGGCATGAAGAGCCTCGCCGCCGGCCACCTCTTCGACAGCGCCACCGACATCACGGCCCACGAAGCGATTGCCTATTCCCTCAGCCAGCCGATCGCCTCCCTCTGCGTCGGCGTCGACTCGATGGCGATCCTGGAGCAAGACCTGGCGATCGGCCGAGACTTCACCCCGCTGGCGACGGACGAACAAGAGCGGCTCCTCGAGCGAGCCTTCCCCCACGCCTGGAACGGCGCCCACGAGCCGTTCAAGACCAGCTACGCCTTCGAAGGCGGCGAAGCCCGCCGCGAGCACGGCCTGCCGCTGGCCGCCGCCGATTAGCGGCATGCCGCGCGGGTGATACGGACTTCGGTTGAATCGTGAGCATATCGGCTGGCGTGAGGCGCTGGACTGGAAGTCCGCGCTGAACACCACGAAGTCCGTCCGGAACTGAGAACGTAACGTCAAAATCGCGAGTTTGGATGTGTCATACCAACTTCGGGTGATCACGTGTGTCTCGGTAGCACCGCGAAACTCAGTCCTGAAAGGACTTTTCAATGCTCAGCGCGGAATTCAGTGGCCCAGGGGGTACCCCCGCGCCGCAGACGCCGCGTTTCGATAGCACAAGTGTTCATCCGAAATTCGTATTATTGAGGGGATCGTCCGGGTTCACGGACGACTACTCGTGCTCAGTCACCCAGGGGGTACCCGGAGGGACTTCGTGATACTCGGCGAGGGCTTTCAGACCAGCGCCCGCTAGCGCGAAGCCTCTCCATTCACCCGGAGTCCGTATCAGTTCCCGAAGAAAAGTTATCGCCTGGGATCGAGTCTCCCCGATCCCAGGCGATAGGCTAACGGACGACGGAGACGTTACTCAGCGCACCGGCGGGCACAGACGCCCCGCCGCCGCCTACCGCGGCAGCACTCCTTGACGTTGATGCAGACTTGCCGCGGCCCACACTCGCTGTTTCGCTTGCATGAAGTCCGCCGGGTCGGGCAGTCGCCCCGCGGCTGATCAATGCAGACGTTCTTCCTGCCCTGCCGGGCGCGGGCGCACCGGCAGCCCTTCCGGTTCGGGCCGCACGAGTCCCCCTTCTCATTATCGAAGCAGAACGACTTGATGCCGTCCTGACGACAGGTCAGATCAAATGCGTTCGCTTCGAACTGAGCGAGCGCATCGTCAAGGGCGACGCGGCCAGCGACCGCCGCGCCGGTGATGCCGGCCAGGCTGCCCAGGAACCGCCGCCGGGAGGGCGCGGTGTGCAGGGCCTTCGCCAACACATCGAATCGCGATCCATCCATTGTGTTCGTCCCTCCTCATAGGGTGGTCTCGTGCCGTCAAAAGCGTGGCGGCCCAGGACATGCTGGCGGGCGGCGCCCTCAATCCGAATCTCCGGTTCCAGCCTGGCATGCGCTGTCACATGCGCCGGACCGGGGAGGACGCTGAAGCGAACCCTCATCACCACGATACAGCGGCGGGAGCAGTCACTCTCCCGGTAAGGTTAACGTACCTGTCCGGTAGATCGTTTCATTATTTTGCGGGACTTCATGCACATACAGTAGCGAACCATACCATTGACATCAATGCGCTCGCGTTGGGAACCTGTTGACAAAGTAGCCATGTCGGTTGCCAGCGGACATCGAGAGCGATCGCCATCGACTTGCCTCGTCGCGAACATCAATGCCCTTGGCGCGATGGTGAACGAACAGGATGTACGAACGTCAGAAACTCGGGCCGATCCGGTAGCTCATCGATGAACGGACGCTTGTCCGGGCGACCCGTCCCCGCTTCATACCGGAGGATTTGCTTCCCATCGCGGCTGGCCACGTAGAGCATGCCGTCCGGGCCCAGGGCCAAGCCGGCGGGCGACTCCAGGCCGCCCGCCTTGGGCGGGATCAGCTCGGTTGTCTTGCCGGACTCGGGATCCATCATCAACACCGCGTGACGATCCCGGCTGCCAATCAGCAGGCGCCGGTCGTCGGCCAGCCAGAGCAGATGGATCGGCGTGACCAGATGCTTGGCGTCGTATTCCCGGATCAGCTCGCCGGTCGCGGCGTCATAGCGCTTGATGCGGTTCGCCGCGCGGTCGGCAACGAACAGGTTTCCCTCCGGCCCAATGATGGCGTGCCGGACTTCTTGCAGCCCGGTCGGGACGTGACGAGCCGACGGTACAAACGTGCCGGGGTTGAACGTGCCCTCGGGAAAATCCCGGAGCGCGATCGGATACGGCATCGCCGTCCCCGGTTTGCCATCGGTCGCGCTCGGGCCGTAGTACCGGCCAACCAGGCTGGTGTCCTGGCTGGGCACGAACAGGTTGCCATCCGACCCAAACTCAACATCAAACGGATGCGCCAGGCCCGGGTTCCGATCATGCCCCTCGGCGAAGATGTCGCGGAAGGCATGCTTGCCGGCGGCGTCCGGTAGGCCATGGAACCGCAGGATCTGGCTGCGGTCCTTGTAGGCGTTGGCGACGTAGAGATCGCCATCGGGGCCGAAGCGAAAGCCGCGCAGCTCGCGCAGCTTGAGCCCCACCGGCAACGACTCCCGGTCCAACGCCCCTCCGAGATGCGCGCCGGCCGGCGAGAAGCGGTGGATGTTGTTCCACTCGTGCCGATCTTCGCCGCCGTGGAACGAGACGTACCAAAGTCCAGCCATCCGTACCGCGTTGACCTCCTGGAAAAATTGATTGAGCCAACCTATTGACAGGCCGTTAGGCGCATGATAAGACATATAGGGCCGCTGAGCGACCGGCAACGAGCCGGGTCACGAAGCGCCGCGAAACTGATCGATTGACGATACGAACTGACCGAAGGAAAGGAGGGGACCATGATTCGACTGCTTCATGCGCCGCTGGCTCATTGCCGGCTTGGTACCCTGGCTTGCCCGAGAGAGGAGTATGCTCGTCGTTCGTGACGCTTCGGCGTCCGTGTGACGCCACACCTTCGCTTCCTTCCCCGGGTCGGTTTCCGATCCGGGTTTCTTTTTGCCCAGAATCGCGGCGGCGCTCGCCCCGGAACGGCGGCGTTGTCACGCTGGATGTGATGCCTGGGCGGCGTCACGGCGCGAACATGCGAGGAGGAACCACGACATGGTTCAGATGCGAGCGAACCACATGTCACCCACCGACGCCGCTACCGGAAAAGCGCGAGATACCGGAGGAGCGAACTATGACCTTGGCAACCTTGCCTTTGGCGACCGGAAGCCCGGCCGCCGCCACAAACCGGACGATCAATCAGCGGTCCAACCTGACCGCCACAAACACGGAGAGACACATCATGTACGCGGGATCGATCAACATCGCTCACGTTCACGCTGATGAGCGACGCAAAGACATGTTCCGCGAGGCGGCCTACGAACGCCAAGTCCTATTGGCGGAGCGGGCGAACCGCGCAACCGGCCGCGCCGGCAATGTCCGCCATCGCTTCGGCGTCGTGCTGGTCAACCTTGGCCAGCGCCTGCAGAACGCTCAACCTGCTCCGAACGCGGGAGCACCGCTCGGCACGCTCCGGACCGCGCGCTAACCGACGATGTGCCGGCCTCGAACCGACTCAGGGCATTCCCATTGCGATGGTTGCCCTGAGTCTCGGGGATTCGAAGCATTGGAGGGCAGCGTGACGACCGATTCCCAAACCGGCTTTGCCGCTACCGCCGGCACCCAACTCTATTGGGAGCAACGCGGCGCCGGGAAGCCAGTGGTCTTGATTCACGCCGGCATCGCCGACAGCCGGATGTGGGAACCGCAACTGGCCGCGTTCTCGCCCCACTACCGGACGGTCCGCTACGACACCCGCGGCTTTGGCCGCTCCCGGTTCGGGACCGGCCCCTTCTCCTATCGCGGCGATGTGATCGCCATCCTCGACGCCCTCGACATCGACCGCGCCCACCTCGTCGGTCTCTCGTTTGGCGGCTCAACCGCGCTCGAGACGGCGCTGGAGTTCCCCGCTCGGGTCCGCTCCCTTGTCCTCGGCGCCACCGCCCCCCGCGGCCTCGTGGCCCATACGAACCTGATCCCGGTCTGGGAAGAGGTCGATGCCTTAATCGAGGCGGGGAAGATCGACGAAGCCAACGAGCTCGAAGCGCGGATCTGGGTCGATGGCCCGGTGCGAGCCACCGGCGATGTCGATCCCGCGATTCGCAATCTCGTCCTAGAGATGAATCGCGTCTCGCTCGCCGCCGTCGCGGAGCAGATCGACGAGGTCGAGATCGACCCGCCAGTCGCCGATCGCCTGGATGAGATCAGCGTGCCAACCCTCATCCTTGCCGGCGAGTACGACCAGCCGGCGTCAATTGCCGGTCCCATGCTCCTCGCCGACCGGATCCCCAACGCCGAGTTCTTGATGGTCCACGGGGCCGCCCACATGCTCACCATGGAGCAGCCCGAGATCGTCAACGCGGCCGTGCTCGATTTCCTGCAACGACACCAAGCGGAGACAGCCTAAAGCTCCGTCACCACGGGCAAGATCAGCGGCCGACTCTTGCTCCGGCGATAGAGCGCTTTGCCCACCACTTCCTTCGCTCGTTGGATCAGGTAGCCGACTTGAGGGCCGCCTGGCGAGCGCCGCTCCAGCACCCGGCGCAGCTCGCCTTCCGCCTCCCGCAAAGCGCCGTTCTGCAACTCCGGCTTCAACCCCTTAGCGACCAAATCCGGCCCGGCGATCAGCTTGCCCCGCTCGCGGTCGACCACGATCGTGACCACGATCACGCCGTCGTCGGTCAGGTTCTCGCGATCCCGGAGCGTGACCTGGCCCGTTCCCCGGTCCCCGAGGCGATCGACCAGGATCGAGCCGGCGGCCACCCGGCCATGGTGCCGCCCCGAATCCTTGGTGAACTCAAGCACGCCGCCGATCTCCGGCAGCAGCACCCGCTCCGGCGGGATCCCCATCTCGCCACACAGCTCCCGGTACAGCACCATATGCCGGAATTCGCCGTGGATCGGCACCGCGTAGCGTGGTTTGAGCAGCCGCAGCATCCGCTTCAGTTCGTCCCGGCCGGCGTGGCCCGAGACATGGACGCCCCGGTTCAGCGGGCTGTAGACCACCCGCGTCCCCCGCCGGAACAGGTTATCAATGGTTTGGGTCACGGTCTCTTCGTTCCCCGGCACCGGGGTCGCCGAGACCAGCACCACATCCCCGGCCCCGATCCGGATCTTCGGATGCTCCGCCGCCGCGATCCGCGCCAGCGCGGCGGCAGCTTCGCCCTGGCTTCCCGTTATGACAAGCAAACGCCGGTTCTTCGGCAGCTTGAGCACCTCGTCCAGGGGCAGCAAGACGTCATTCTCGGGGTCGAGGTAGCCGAGATCGAGCGCAACCCGGGCGTTCTGCTCCATGCTGCGGCCAGCAACCGCCACCTTGCGGCCATACTTCCCCGCCGCCAGCATCGCCATGTGAATGCGACTGATGTTCGAGGCGAAGGTCGCCACGATCACTTGTCCCGGTGATTCCCGGACTACTTCGTCCATCGTCTCCAGGACCACCCGCTCCGACGGCGTGCTCCCTTCGTTTTCGATCCGTACCGTATCGGAAAAGAGCGCCAGCACGCCTTGCTCACCGAGCCGTTGCAGCAGCCGCTCATCGGTCGGCCCGCCCATCACCGGCGTCGGGTCGAACTTGAAGTCGGCGGTATCGACGATCGTTCCCACCGGGCTGTGGATCGCGATCGCGTTCGTATCCGGAATCGAGTGCGTGACATGGATGAACTCGGCGGTCAGGCTCCCGAGCTGGACCCGATCGCCCGGCTGCACCGGGCAGAGCTCGACCAGCTTGTCCATCCGCGCCTCGTTGAGCTTGGTTTCAATGAATCCGAGCGCCAGCGGCGAGCCGTAGATCGGGATCGGCGCCCGCTCGGCGATTTGGGGCAATACGTACGGGAGGGCGCCGATGTGGTCCTCGTGGCCATGCGTGATCAGGATGGCGCGCAGATTCCCCAGCCGCTCCTTGACGTACCGCACATCGGGAATGATGAGATCGATGCCGCGCTGGTTGTCCTCCGGGAACTTGCCGCCGCAATCGAGCAGGATCAGATCGCGCTCATACTCGACGGCGGTCATGTTCTTGCCGACTTCGCCCACCCCACCCAGCGGGATCACCCGCAGGCAGCCGCGCGGCGCGGCCGTCGCCGCCACCGGGGCTGCTTGGCGGGGCGCCGACGCCTCGGCCCGTTGCCCTTGCTGGCGGGATCGGCTCTCTCGGTTGCCCGGCCGGCCCGACCCTCGGCCACGCCCGGAGCCACTC
>JALZJP010000184.1 GCA_030859715.1 Chloroflexota bacterium | reverse complement strand
CGTCCCTAGTGGCATTTCTTGGTGCAACGTGCCTGGCAGGCCCCGCGGAGCTTGGCCCCGGAGAGGCGGCCTGACTTGCGGCCGGCCTTCATGCAGTTGCCCTGGCAACGCGCCTTGCAGGTCTTGGTGTGGTTGCCGCCGTTGCCGCCGCCATCGACGTAGTCGCCGGCGACGCACCGGCCGTACTCGCGGGTCTCGTCGTAGCCGCGGTCGTAGGCGCCGCGGCAATCGCGGTCCGGAATACAGGTGCCGTCACAGTCCTTGTACCCGTCGTCGCAGACGAACTCGTAGTCGGTGCAGACCTGGTGCGCGCCACAGTCGTTGACGCCGCAGCAGGCGTCCTTGTCGATGCAGTTGCCGTCACAGCACTGCTTGTCGTAGCCGCGGCTCTCGCAGCACTCGTCGTCCTTGATGCACTTCTCGATCTTCGGGCAGTAGTAGTACCCCTGGTAGCAGCCGCCGCCGTCGTCATCGTCGTCAACCGGCACGCGGTAGAGGTCGCCGCCTCGAATGTCGTCCTCGTATCCGTCCGGACAGACGCACTTGCCGCCCGAACACTCCGTCCCGTACTCACAGTCGGACTGCTTCGTACAGGTCTTGCCGATGGGAGCGCCCAGGGCGCGGCCGGGGAGATCGACGGCGGCGATACCGACCAGGCCGCCAACGAACTTCTTGAGAATCGAGCGGCGATGCTCGCCCGCGGCTAGCACTTTGACGAGATCATCGAATCACTTAGTGTCCATCGTCGTCTTTCTCCTTTTGTTTGTGCTTCTACCGTCCGATACGATGTCACCCATGTGACAGGCGGTGGAAAGGCGGACCTAACTCGCGTACTCGGCACCGCTGGTGCGGTGTCACCGCGCGACGTGGCGTTCTATCCCCAACGTAACGCCAGCGGCCGGAATCGATCCGATCGGCACCGGCACCGCTGAAGTGGCTGCTGGGGCGCAACATCCTGGCCGGGGCCACCACAACCGGGTCCAGGAGGGTATGTGCCTACGCGGCACGAAATGCGCGGATTGAGGGGGGTAAAGCCTGAGCCCGATTTGCCGCGGCGCGAGGAAGGGTGTTATGCTCATAACAAGCCCAACTCGTACCCCGTAAAACGGGTGTGAGCGGCCCAGTTGGCGGGTGGGGTGACACTTTGCACGCGGAGCCCCACCCAACTCTTTCCTCAACGCTCGACTCTTGTGATCGCATCATCCTCACCGAACGAGCTCGCCCGCGACATCGCGGCGACTCCGCTTTCGTGACTCGTGCAGCGCAGCCCGTCCAGGTACTACGGGCGGCAATTACTTCGCTTGCAGCTTAGATTGTTTCATACGGCTTGTCAAGCCGCTCCTTGTCGATCATACCGTGTAATGGTCGCCTCGGCTTCATATCGTTGCAACATGAGCGGTCTTTTTTGTGTTTCCCTTAAGAATATCGGCATTCAGTCGATTCTCATACGGTGAGCAAGTTTGACGCCATCGTCATCGTTCACCGCTCGGTTCCAGCCCTATTTTCCAAACCTCTGGTGACATTCTGCTTTCGTGTTCCGTTTTCGATCTTCAGCGCTCGCCCCTCGCCAGCGCCAAGAACGTCGCTCGAACGCGCGATTCAGGGCGGGTTGGCGGGCAAGTTTTAGCTCAACTCTATCTTCACCAATCCCATCGTTCTGTAGCAGATCATACAATGAGTCGTGCTCGCTTGGCAAGCCTCCGCCGATGCCGGTCGCGCGTTGCCGGCGCGGGCTCGACGCGGCGCGGCGCGGCGGGGGATTCGATGGCGGACGGCGGTGCCGGGGCGCTAGTCGGCGGCGGCGCTCAGCGCCTGGCCGCCGATGGGGCAGACGCCGGCCGGGCAGACGCCGTCCACGATGTGGGCCAGGAATTCGCCCTCGTATTGCTTCAGCATCCCGAGTAAAGGCATCGGCGCGACTTGGCCTAACCCGCACAACGAGAGCTCGATCACGTGCTTCGAGGTTCGCTCGATCAGGGCCAGGTCGTCCTCCGAGCCCCGGCCAAACCGGATCCGGTCCAGGATTTCGACCAGCGCCGGGTTACCCAGCCGGCAGGGGACGCACTTCGAGCACGACTCGTAGCGGTTGAAGGCGGTCATGTAGCGGGCGAAGTCGACCGCGCAGACGTGTTGATCGAAGGCGACGAAGCCGCCCGAGCCCAGCATGCCGCCGGATTCGGTCAGCGAATCGAAATCGACCGGTAGATCGAACTGCTCGCGGGTCAACGGTCCGGCCGAGACGCCGCCCGTCTGCACCCCTTTCAGCTCGTGGCCTGGCCGCATGCCGCCCCAGACGTCGTCGATCAGGGTGCCGAGCCCGATCCCCATCGGCACCTCGACCAGGCCCATGGTGTTGAGCGAGCCCTGAATCGTCATCAGCTTGGTGCCCCGGCTGCCCTCGGTCCCGATCGCGGCGAACCAGGCGCCGCCGTTATTGATAATGTCGGGGATGTTGGCCAGCGTCTCCGTGTTGTTGGCGACGGTTGGCCGTTTCCAGATCCCTTCCTCAACCGAGCGCGGCGGCTTGGTCCGAGGTTGGCCGCGGACGCCCATCACCGAATACATCAGGGCCGAGCCTTCGCCGCAGATGTAGGCGCCGCCGCCGGTCCGGGTCCGGAAGAAGACATCCTTGCCGCTGCCGAGCACATTACGCCCGATCAGCCCCAGGCGCTCGGCATCGGCCACCGCCCGCCGGAACCGGCTAATCGCCAGCGGATATTCGCCCCCGATGTAGTTGTAGCCGCGCTCGGCGCCACAAACGATGCAGCCGATGAGAATCCCTTCCAGGATCCGGTGCGGGTCGCTCTCGTGGATGCGGCGGTCCTTATAGACGTTGGGCTCGCCCTCGTGCGAGTTGCAGATGACGAACTTCGGCGTCGCCCGCGCCTTGCGGCCGCTTTCCCACTTGACGCCGGCGGGGAAGCCGGCGCCGCCGCGGCCCCGCAGGTTCGCCGCCGTCACCTCGGCGATCGCCTCCTCCGCCGACATCTCGAACAGCACCTTCAGGTAGGCGCTGTACGCTCCCGTCGCCAGCGCGTCGTCGATGGAGTCGGGCTCGATAATGCCGGCATTGGCGAGCACGATCCGCAGTTGATGCTTGAAAAAGGGGTGCGCGGCCAGGGGCGGCACGCCATTGAACGGCGCCTCTCCCCGGACGCCGATCGCGCGCTCGGACAGCTCACCATCGAGCAGCGCCGGCACCTCGGCGGGCTGGATCGGGCCGTACAGGATCGGCGGCTCGCCCGGGCGCTTGATCTCGACCCAAGGCTCGATCCACATCGCGCCGTTGCCGCTGACCTCGCGGACGACGCTCCGGGTCCCCGCCAGCGCCCGCCGGCAGGCCGCCAGCACCTCGACCGCGCCCTTGGCCACGGACGAGCTATCGACGCCGACGCTGACCACGGCATGATCCCCGTCCCAAAGGTCGGCCCACCGCTCGTGGGCACGTTGTTGGACCGCTTCGAACTCAGCCCGGGTCGATGACATCGCGTTCCCTTTCCAGCGTGTTAAACGAACGTCAGCGGTGCCCGTGGGGGCCGAACGGCCGTCACCCCCAACCCCGCCCCCAAATCGTGGGAGAAGGGAGCCGCGGGATCGGCCACCCCAGTCACCCGACTTCCGAATTAGGGGGCGGGCTCGGTCCCCGGGGCCACGGCCGGGGCGTGATGCGCGTCATGCCAACTGCCGCCGGCCGCGATCGTCCGCCGGATCACCGCGGTCAACGATTCGGTGGTCAGATCACCGTGGAAATCGGCGTCCAGCTTCACGATCGGCGCCCGGTCGCAAATGCCGAGGCAGCCATTGACCACCTGGACCGTCAGCTCACCGTCCGTCGTCGTCCCGCCATCGGCGATGCCCCAAGTCTCGTTCAGCTCCTGGACCAGTTGCTGGGAGCCGGTGACGTAGCACGACATGCCGTGGCAGAGCAGCATGAAGTGCTTGCCCCGCGGCTCGGTCCGGAAGTCGGCGTAGAAGGTGAGCAACCCGTAGATGCGGTTGGCGGTGGTGCCGAAATGCTCGGCCACGACCTCCGCCGCCGGCAGCGAGACGTAGCCGAAATGCTCGTTCACCTCTTGCAAGGCGGAGAGGATCAGCTCTTGCGCCTCTTGGAAATCCCCCGGCTGGAAATGCGACAACATCTCCCGCACGACATCGAGATCGATCCCGCCGGACACCCGGTCCGCTGGCTGTTCCGAATCCGCGACGACCACGCTCTTCTCCCAAGATTCCGCCTCGGCGCCCCGTGCCTCACGATCTGTTCGCCGCCAGGCGGACGACCGAACCGAGTATAGGATCGTCCATCAGGAGCGTCAACGAGGAATTCGGCATAGGCCCCAGAGGTGGCGACCCTCCACATCCTCCCAATCCCAGGCAAGCAGGCGCGGCGCCGTGGCTCGGTTGGCCAGGTCCGGTGCTCATGGGGAGATCGGAGATGAGGGCAGGAGACGAGGGACAATCGCTCCCCGCTTCCCGCCCCGAGCGGCCAGACCAGACCAGACCGCTCCGGCCCCCGCCGCCGTCACCAGCGACGACCAGGATCATCCCGGCCGTTACTCAATTCGGTCGCGGCTCCTCTCGATTCGCACTGCCGGGAGATCGACGTGATGACGGCGGCGGACGTTATTCGACGATCAGGGTTCCCACCATGCCGAGCTCCGGGTGTCCACCAAAGGTGCAGAGAAACTCGTGGCTGCCGGCGGTGTCGGGAGCGGTGATCGTCATGGTCGCCGCCGGTGCGGCGGCGACCGAGCCGGTATCGACCTCGAAATCCGGGATCGTGAACGTGTGCGGGATGGTGCCGGCGTTTTCGAAGGTCAGGCTGACCCGCTCGCCGGCGCCGACCCGGAGCTCGGCGGGATCGAAGCGGAACTCAGCGCCGGTCACGGTCAGCGCCCCGACGTCGGAGGCCACGGCCACAGGCGTGACGTCACCGCAATCGGGCGGCGGCGGGGTGGGGCGCAGCCGGTCCCCGACCCGGAGTTCCCCCGTGGTCTCGGCCGCCGCGTTGGCGCGGCCGGTGCGCCGCGACCAGCATCCGGCGCACCGGCGATTGGTCGTGCTCCTAGCCATTCGGGCAGGACGATCCACCCAAACTGGGAGGATGATCTCGGTCCAACACCGTGCTACAACTGCGATAACGGCTCGGGGAAAGCTGCACCGACCGTTTTCGGACATCCGGAGTTCGGCGGTGGTTGTGCTCGAATCCATGGCGTGTGGAGAGTCGGAACGTGGCGGTGACTCAACCTGAGCGACGCACCTGGCCGGTGTTGGCCTTGCTGTGTGTCGCTCAGCTCATGCTCATCCTGGACATCTCGGTCGTGACCATCGCACTGCCGTCCATACAGGATGCCCTGGGTTTCACGCCGGCGAATCTGCAATGGGTGATCGGTGGCTACGCGTTGACCTTCGGCGGGCTGCTGATCCTTGGGGGCCGGGCCGGTGACCTGTTCGGGCGGCGGCGATTATTCCAGATCGGGCTGGTCGTGTTCATGGCAGCCTCGTTGGGCGGTGGTCTGGCCCAGACCGACTGGCAGTTGATCGCGGCTCGACTGGTACAGGGTGCAGGGGCGGCGATGGTCTCGCCGGCGGCCCTGTCGCTGTTGACAGCCACCTTCCGTGACGGCGAGGCGCGCAACCGCGCGTTGGGCCTGTGGGGCGCGGTGTCGGCGGGCGGAGCCGCGGTGGGCATCCTGCTCGGCGGTCCCCTGACCGAGCTGTCGTGGCGCTGGACGCTGCTGATCAACGTGCCGATCGGCATCCTCACCGTGCTGCTGGCCCCGCGGATCGTGGCCGAGAGCAAGGAGCGCCACCCCGAACGGCTCGATATTCCTGGCGCCCTATTGATCACCGCCGGGCTTGCCGCGTTGGTGTACGGGCTGAGCACCGCCGCCACCGAGGGTTTCGGCCGAGCGGACGTGATCGGTGTGCTGGCGGCGGCCTTGCTGTTGCTGGTGGCGTTTGTGGGATTGCAGGCGCGTAGCCAGCACCCGTTGGTGCCACTGGGAATCTTCCGGCAGCGTAACCTTGCAGGCGGCAACGTCATCAGTCTGTTGTTACTGGCCATCATCACCGGGCAGACGTTTTTCCTGACCCTGTATCTGCAGCAGGTGCTCGGCTTCAGCCCGGTGATCACCGGGTTTGCATTCTTGCCCCAGACCCTGGTGATCATGCTGGTGGCCCTTCTGGTCGGCAGGCTGGTCGGCCGGGTCGGGCTCCGCACGCTGATGGCGGCGGGAATGGCGACACCGGTGGTGGGCGCATTCTTGTTTGGCCGCATCGATTCCGACAGCAGCTACGTTGCGGTGGTGCTCCCCGCTATGCTCGTGACGTCGGTGGGCCTGGCGGCGGTCTTCGTCGGAAGCAGCATCGCGGCGACGTCGGGAGTGCCCGAACGTCAAGCGGGGTTGGCGGCGGCGCTGTTCAACACCACGCAGCAGATCGGTGCGGCGGTGGGGCTGGCGATCCTTGTCACAATCGCGAATAGCGTGACGGCGGGTGCAGGCAACCCGGCCGACGTGGTCGCGGGGTTTCGGGCGGCATTCTACGCTGCCGGCGCCTTGGCCGTCGTGGCGCTGGTGATTGCGCTGGTCATGCTGCGCGACCCTGGTCGCCAGTCCGAACCGGAACAGCCCCGGGTCGCGTCGCTACCTTCCGTCCAGGAACGGGGTTAGCGGCGTGTTGATAGTCGTCCTCACCCGGTTGGGGTTGGCCGCACCGTTCCGGAGAGCCGATTTGCCCTTGCCCCAGCCGGGTCCCGACCAGGCGAGGCGTGGATGTCTGACCGCTGCCACCCGCGCTCCGCATAATCCAGCTCACCCATGCTCAATGGAAGCGCTCGAAGGATCAGGATCATGATCACGCCGGATGTCCTGCGCACGGTTCCGCTGTTCGCTGAGCTAACCGAGACCGACCTCCAAGCCATAGCCACCGCTGGCGCCGACGTGCGCCTCGTCACCGATGAGTGGCTTGTTCGCGAAGGTGAGCCGCCCGCCTTCTACGTGTTGGTCGAGGGCGAGATCGAGGTGACGAAGACCGTCGCCGGCATCGAGCGGGTGATCAACCATTACCACCCCGGCGACTCGTTCGGTGAGGTGCCGCTCCTCCTGGGCTCGACGGTCGTTGCCAACCTCCGGGCAATGACCGACATTCGCGTGCTGAGATTGGATGCGTCGCACTTTCACGAGCTCCTGAGAGTATCGGAGCAGGTGGCGGCGGCCATTATGCGGGCAATGGCCTGGCGCGTAGCGCATCTCCAACAGATTTCAATCGAGGCGCCGGTCGAGACGACACGCGTCATCGGGCGGCGCTCGGATCTCGACTGCTACAACCTGCGGGAATTCTTGTCCCGGAACCATCTTGGCTTTCGCTGGCTCGAACCGGACGACCCGGCGGCCGCACCGCTGATCCAGGCGGGCGGCGGTGTGGATCGGTATCCCGTCGTGGTGCTTGCGAATGGGGAGGTGCTGTCGCGGCCCTCGCGGCGCGACGTGGCCAACCGGCTTGGCCTGCAAACGGCTCCCCGCCAGGCGTCCTACGACGTCGCCATTGTCGGTGGTGGTCCGGCCGGCCTGGCTGCCGCGGTGTATGGAGCATCCGAGGGGTTGCGAACCCTCATGATCGAACGCGACGGGCCAGGCGGCCAGGCCGGCGCCTCCTCGCGCATTGAAAACTATCTCGGGTTTCCCAGTGGCCTTTCGGGTGAGGAACTGAGTACCCGCGCCTTGCAGCAGGCCACCCGCTTTGGCACCGAGATCGTCGTTGCCCGGGACGTGACGGCACTCCAACCAGGTCTGGCCGATCAGGTGGTCGTGCTTGACGGCGAGGAGGTGGTCAAGGCGCGCACCGTCATTATTGCCACTGGCGTCTCCTGGCGATCGCTCGCGGTTCCCGGGGCCGCGGCACTGGTGGGACGAGGTATCTACTATGGGGCAGCGCGCACCGAGGCGCCGAGTGTGCGCGGGAAGGAGGTGTACCTCATCGGTGGCGGCAACTCTGCTGGGCAGGCCGCGCTGTTCTTTGCCAGTTACGCTCAGCAGGTGACGCTGCTCGTCCGCGGACCCTCCGTCAGCAGCAGCATGTCGCACTACCTCATCGACCAGCTTGGCACGAAACGGAACATTCACATCCGCCTTCAGGCCGCGGTCGTCGCGGTCGATGGTCGTGGCCATTTGGAGGCGATCACGATCGAGGACGGAGCGACCGGGGCCAAGGAGCGCCATGAGACGGATGCGCTCTTCGTGTTCATCGGTGCTGACGCCGTTACCGCCTGGCTGCCGCGGGAGATCGCGCGCGACGACCGGGGCTACATCCTCACCGGACTCGACGCGCGGACGTCGGGAGCATGGGGCTTTGCTCGCGATCCGTACCTATTGGAGACCAGCATTCCTGGCGTCTTTGCGGTCGGCGATGTCCGCCACGGCTCGATCAAACGCGTGGCGTCCGGTGTCGGCGAGGGGAGCATGGCGATCGCAGTGGTCCACCAGTACCTGGCGCTCTCGGCGCCTGCAGCGCGGGTGGGAGCGGTTTCATAACGAGGCGAGGAGCGCCGGAGGACATCGGCCCCATCGCCTCCGACCAAACGAGCTCGGCAAACCAGGTAGTGTGACGACGAAGCGTATGCGTGCTGCCTGGGTTGTCGCGCACCCCCCGTCGTCGCCTCCCCCGACTTGGCCGCGGCGAATCTCGAGGCGGTGGCAAACGAATTGGTCGCCGAGGCCCAGATCCTTTGATGCACGTTCACAGCACCGCCATCTTCGGCCGCGCCAGCACCGAGCGGCTTCGATCTCGGCACAGGTCGCGGTCAAGTGTGTCTGCCGCGCCAGGCAGCCACCTTGGCAAAGCAGTCGGCGGCAGTCGCCAGCCAACGGTCCTAGGGGGACAACATTCGCCATCAGGGGATCCTCGCTCATCGCACCAAGGAGAACGATCGGTGCTACCCGAAAGCGTACGCGAGCTGATCGCGACCGGGCCGCTCGTCCATCTCACGACACTGAATGCGGATGGCAGCCCACAGGTGACCGTCGTCTGGATCGGCATTGACGGCGACGAATTCGTCTCCGCCCACATGAGCGAACACCAGAAAATCAAGAACGTGCGGCGCGATCCCCGCATCGCGCTCTCGATGCTCGGCCCGGGAGTGAACCCGATCGGGATGCGCGAATATGTCGTGGTCCATGGCACCGCGCGCGTCACCGAAGGAGGAGCGGCTCCCCTGTTGCAACGGCTCACCCAAGTCTATCTTGGGCCGGGTGTGGAGTTTCCGCCGGCGCGGGCGAGCGACCGCCTGGGCTACATCCTCCACTTTCGTCCCGAGCGCTACACCGGGCTCGGCCCCTGGGCTTTGAGATAGGCGAGCCGCCGTGGCCGAGACGGAGCAATCGGCGCC
>JALZJP010000153.1 GCA_030859715.1 Chloroflexota bacterium | reverse complement strand
CCTTCGCCGAGGCGAACGCGCGCCCCGCCACCCCGGCCGAACGTAAACTCCTCAGCGGCCTGGCCGAGCGATTTTCCGCAATCGCGGATGAGCATCGAGCCGGCGCCCCAAGCACGGGCTGGGCGCTCGTAGCGGCCGCGATTTACGAGGCCGTGGAAGCCGGCAGCGCCTTCGTCGCTCCTCGCCGTTTGCGGGAAATTTTACTGCGCTGGGAGCGTGACGGTTATCCGCAAGATACGGACGTCGGCGCCGCTGATGCCGTCATCGCTGCCGCACCGGCGCGGCAAACGAGGCAACCCGGCGGCGCAACGACAGCGGACCCGCGGGCGCGATTGGACGTCGGGCCGGATATTCCCCTCCCCCACGGCCAGGGTAGCCGCCGGACCTGGGAGCACGTCGTGTCCGGCCTGGCCGGCGCCATCGAGCCGGCCCTGCTGGCGGAGCTCGTCGCCGGCACCAGCATCGTCGCCTACCACGATGGCGAAGTCCAACTCGCGGTACCGAACCCGGCCCGGGCCGAGCACCTGGCGACATCCTACCGCGACCTGATCGAGCGGAGGCTGAGCGCGGCGATGCGCCGTCCGATCCGGCTCGCGGTCATCACCCCCGACGACGAGCGATCATTGCCGCCAATCGCCCCGGCTCGCTCGCCGCGGCGAGGCCGCGTCGCGGAAGCGGCGCCCGCCAACCGCGACGACAGCGACCTGACGCCGCCCGGCTTCGTCGTCGCCGAGTGCGGCCTCTGGAGCGGCCAAGTCTGGGCGGCGGTGCTGACCGAGCTGGAGCGGCACGAGGCCGTGGGCCGGGCCGACTTCGAGGCCTGGTTGCGCTCGACCCTCCTCCTGGGTCGCGCCGGCGATGGCGGTCCCGGCGCCCCGCTCGTGGTCGGCGTCCCCCACGCCCTGGCCCAGCGCCGGGTCAGCAGCCGGTATCAGTCCATCATCGCCGGCGCCCTCTCCCGCGTCGCCGGCGCCCCGCTCGATATCGAGATCGTCGTCGCCCGCGCCTGGCTCGCCCAGCACCCGCCGTCAGCGCCGCCGGCGGATGATGATGAAGCGCATGGGGCGGTCGGGGCATAATGATGATGACGGGCCAAGCGCTGGGGCTGGGCACCACGGTTTCTGAGCTCGACCGTGGTGGTTGGCAGCCAAGCACGGGAATGAATGGCCCAGGGGGCGCCCCGCGCTGAAATCACGAGACCCAGAGGGTACCCCGGCTAAAAGCCGGCTCTGGTCGCCAACTCGTTGGTTGTTCGCGGACCGAGCTGGTTTTCGCACGTTGTCGGGATAGAGCGATGACAATGGTTGCCAGCCACAATCAGCCGGCTTCTAGCCGGGTTTGTCTATTCAGCGTGGGGCGCCCCTGGGCCATTTATTCCCGCGCTTGGTAGCCAGCTCGCACGGTCGCGATCGGAAACGGGAGTAACGAACAGGGCGCGCCGGCCGCGCCGATGAACCGAGCGTCAATCGCGGGAGGAGCATCTCCATGATCACCGACCTCGGCCACACCGCCTTCGCGGTGCATGACATCGCCGCCGCGCTGGCCTTTTATGACCTGCTCGGGCTGAACGAAGCGTTTCGCCTCACCCGGCCCGATGGCTCCCTGATGCTGGTCTACCTTCACCTCGGCGGCGACCGCTTCCTCGAACTGTTTCCCAACGGCCCAGATCCTGATCCAGACCGCACGCACAGCTTTCATCACATCTGCCTGCTCACCGACGACATTGTCGCCCTCGTCGCCCACCTCCGGGCGGGCGGAGTCACCATCGACCGTGACGTGAGTGAGGGACTCGATCTCAATCTCCAAGCCTGGGTCAAAGACCCGGACGGCAACGCGATTGAATTCATGCAGCTGGCCGAACACTCGCCGCAACGACGCATGGCCCGCCTCGGCACCGCCGCCGGCTGGCAGTAACCACACCCCGGCCGTCTCCGTTTCCTTGCGTCGCTGATTGGCCTCGTCGATACTGCGCGCATCATGGACGAGCGGACAACCGATTGGGCGCCGGACAGTTTGCTGTCCGGCGGACCGGACACCTGGCCTCTCACCGCCCGCGCCGCCGCCGCCGCGATCGGCGTCAACGAGCGGACGATCCGCCGCGCCATTGCCCGCGGCGAGCTGCCCGCGACGAAGGAGGCTGGGGTCTACCGGATCACCCCGGCCGACCTCTCCCGCTACCGGGCTCGTGGTGCCCGATCCCGGCCGGCGGGGGCGGGCCATGCGGCCGCGTCCCCTCGTCCCCTGATCGGGTCCATCCCCGAGCCGCCGCTTTGGCTGGTGGAGCCGCGGCCGGAGGCTGGCCCGCCTCGCGGTGTCCCCGCCGCCTTGACCTCGCTCATCGGGCGCCAACGAGAAGTCGCCGAGGTGACGGCCCTGCTCCGCCAGGACGACGTCCGGTTGCTCACCCTGACCGGCCCCGGCGGCGTTGGCAAGACCCGGCTCGCCCTCCGCGTGGCGGAGACGATCGCCCCCCCGAGCTCGGCTGAGATCGCCTTTGTCTCGCTCGCCGCGGTCAGCCATCCCGCTCGCGTGGCAAGCGCGATCGCCCGCGCCGTGGGTGCCGGCGAGCAACGCGGCCACGCCATCATCGACAGCTTGGCCGCCTACCTGCGCCCCTTGCCACTCCTGCTCATCCTCGATAACTTTGAGCACGTCCTGGACGCCGCGCCCATCGTCAGCGGCCTGCTGGCATCCTGCCCCGGCCTGACCATCCTGGTCACCAGCCGGGCTCCCCTCCAGCTCTCCGGCGAGCGTCGGTATCCGGTGCCGCCCCTCGCCCTGCCCGGCTCCCGCCAGCTCACGGACCTCGAGGCGATGTCCCGGATCGAGGCCATCCGGTTGTTCGTCGAGCGAGCCCGCCTGGTTGATCCCGCCTTTGCCCTGACCGGGGCCAACGCCGCCGCCGTGGCGGCGATCGGCGCCCGGCTCGATGGCTTGCCGCTGGCGATCGAGCTGGCCGCCGCCCGCGTCGGCATCTTTCCCCCGGCCGTGTTGCTGGACCGGTTGGAACGGCGCCTGCTGTCGCTGGGGCGGGGGCCGCGCGACCAGCCGGCCCGGCTGCGCTCGTTGCATGATGCCATCGCCTGGAGCTATGACCTCCTCACCGGGGCCGAGCGGGCGCTCTTTCGCCGGCTGGCCGTTTTTATCGGCGGTTTCACGCTCGACGCCGCCCAAGCGGTCGCCGCCGATGGCGCGGTGCTCGATGGGATCGAGGTCCTGGTGAGCAATAGCCTGCTGCGCCGCCTGCCCATGCCAGGCGACGAGGGCCGGTTCGGCATGCTGGAGACGATTCGCCAGTTCGGCCTCGAACGCCTGGCGGAAGCCGGTGAGGAAGCGCCACTCCGCGCCGCCCACGCCGCCTATTTCGCCGGCTTCGGCGAGCGCTACCATCCCAACCGCGTCGCCCCTGGCGAGCGGATCGATGACCGGCTCGACCGCCTGGAGGCCGACCATCCCAACTTCCGGGCGGCGCTCGCCTGGCTCCAGGGCACCGGCGACAGCGAGGGAGTCCTCCGCTTAGCCGGGGCGCTGGCGACCTTCTGGCACCTGCGGGTGCATTTCCAGGAGGGCCGGCAGTGGCTGGAATGGGCGCTGGTCCACGCCGCGGCGGCGCCGGATCCCCTCCGCGGCCATGGCCTCTCCGGCCTCAGCATGATTGCCTGGTCGGAGGGCGAGTACGCGGAGACGATCACCCTGGCCGAGGCCGGTCTGGCCATCGGGCGCCAAACCGGGGATGCGTACCTCACCGCCCTCTCGCTGCACATGATCGGGGATGCCGAGCATGGCCTCGGCGGCTTGGCGCGGGCCGAGGCGACCCTGGAGAAGCGCTCGCCCTCTGGCGAACCCTCGGTTCCCAATCGGAGGAAGCGTCGGCCCTCATCATGCTCAGCACGATCGCCTACCGGCGGGGGGATGCCGCGGGCGCCGCCCGGCGGGCCGAGGTGGGGCTCGCCCTCTTTCGCGCCCTCGGCCACGCCGCGTTTGTGGCGGCGATGCTCAGCATCCTGGGCCGCTTGGCTCGCGACCAGGGCAATATCCAACGCGCGGCGGCGCTCTACCGCGAGGGGCTTCACCTCTGCCTGAGCGTCGGTGATCGCTGGGCGATCGTGTCCCTCCTCGCCGGCTTGGCAGAGATCGCCGCCACCCATCACCAGCCGGGCCTCGGGGCGACCCTGATCGGCTTCATCGACACGCTGCCGGTGGAGACGGGCGCCGCGATCACCCCGACCGCCCGCCTCACCTACGATCAGGCGGTGGCCGCCGTCCGGCAGGCGCTCGGCGACGCGCCGTTCGCCGGGCGCCGCGAGGCCGGCCAGAAGCTGCGGCTGGAGGAGGCGGTCGCCCTCGCCTTGGCGATCGCCGGACCGATCGCCGCCGCCAGCTCGGGTGGTCTCACCAAGCGCGAGCATGAGATCCTGCGCCTGGTCGCCACTGGCCGGACCGACAAGGAGATCGCCGCCAGCCTCTGCCTCAGCCCGCGGACCGTCAACAGCCACGTCGCTCACCTGCTGGCCAAGCTCGATGTAGCGACCCGGCAGGCGGCGGCGGCGCGGGCCCGGCAACGCGGCTTGCTGCCCGCGGACGACGAGCCCGCGCCAATGGCGTAGCCGCTTGCGTCGCCGCGTCGTCCCCCGTCGAATTCAGCAATCCTACCGATGCGCCGGACTGGCGCCGGGGCGCAATCTGTCCCTATCGCCGCCCAGAGAACCGTCCTGATCGCCGGCAGCGCGTGCCTGCCGGACGGCGGCGGGCCGGGCGGGTGGCGGAAAGGGAGTTGCCGCGATGTCTGCTCGCATCCTGTCGCTCGGGTTGGTCATGGTCGCCGTGGTTGGATCGCTGGGTATCAGCCGGGCTCAAGATGCCGCCGTCGCCCAAGAGGACGCGCACCCGTTGGTCGGCACCTGGCGCTGGGAGAACGATCCCGCCGACCTGGCCGACGATTCCTTCGGCACCTTTCACGCCGACGGCGGCTACATCGAGGTCACCGCCAACGTCGGCACCGCGCTCGGTGCCTGGGAGGCGGCCGGCGAGCGTGCCGGCGACATCATCTTTGTCTTCCAGGATGTCGACCCCTCGCTGGAGTATGCACCGGGGTTTGGCACCTTCCAGCTCGCGGCCGAGCTCGACCAGAGCGGCGACCGTCTCTCCGCCACCGGCTCGCTCGTCGCCCAGGCCCCCGACGGCACGGCGCTCAACGAGTTCGAGGGGTGGACCTTTGTCGCCACCCGCCTCGAAGTTGGGATGCCGGTTCCGTTCCTCGCGCCAGCCGCGGGCACGCCGGTGGCCGCCGCCCCGGCCGCGCCAACCGACGCCGACCTGATCCGCGACCTGGAACGCGAGCGCCTGCGCGCCGTAATCGAGGCCGACCTCGAAGCCGCCGACCGCCTGCATGCCGACGACTTCCAGGTCATCAATCCCTTTGGCCAGGCGTTGTCCCGCGATGAGTATCTGGGTGGTATTGAGTCCGGCGGTATCGACTTCCTCGTCTTCGAGCCGATCTCGGCGATCGAGGTTCGCCTGTCCGGGGAGGCGGCGGCGATCCGCTATCAGATGCACATCGAGGTCAACGCCGACGGCGAGCAGCTCGACTTCCGCGGTTGGAACACCAATGTCTACAAATACCAGGATGGCCGTTGGCAGGCGGTCTGGTCCCAAATCACCATGAGCCAATAGGCGTGAGGCGTGAGGCGTGGAGAGCATAGCGACGCACGACGCGGTGTCAAGCGCCGCGCCCCATCTCGCCCGCCACCCGGTTCTTACGACTCACGACTCACGACTCACGACTCCGGCCGCGGCTCGCGCATTGCCCGTACCACGGGGATGACGAGGAGCAAGAGCAGCAGCCCGACCAGCAGGAAGGGGGCCCGGAAGCCGCTGACGGCGGCGATCGCGGCCCCGGCCAGCGGCCCCACGAAGCCGCCGAGGGAGCCGGCCCCGGCCGTTAGGCCGTACATCGCGCCGCGCCGTTCGGGCGCGGTCACGCTGGCGATCAGGGCGTTGGCGGAGGGGATCAGGCCGCCGGCGGTGACGCCGAACAGGCCCTGCAAGACCGCCAGCTGCCAGGCGTTCTGGACGAACGCCATCGGCAGGTAGAGCAGGCCGGCCGCCACGATGCACCCGAGCAGGATCGGCCAGTGGCCGCGGCGGTCTCCCAGCCGGCCGAAGACCACCGCCGCCGCCGCGCTGGTGAACCCCAACACCCCCATCACCAGGCCCGCCAAGGCGGAGGGGTCGGCAATGCTCGGCTCCAGCTCGGCCACGAAGAGGGGGATGATCGGTTGCACCGCCATCGACGCGGTGCGGACCACGAACAGCACCAGCACCAGCGTCAGCATCGCCCCGCCGACCAGCACCGCCACCGCGCCCCGGACCCGCCCCACCCGGCTGATCCCGGCCGCGACCGCCACCCGCGCCGCGGGGATGAAATTCTCCCGGACCAGGAACAGCACGATCAGCCCGGCGGCGGCCAGGCAGCCGCCGGCAACCAGGAAGGTGGGCCGGGGGCCGATGCTGCCGGCCAGCAGGCCGCCGGCCAGCGGCCCCAGCGAGGCCCCGGCGAAGATCGCGGTCTGGACAATGCCCAGGGTAAACCCCAGACGCGCCTTGGGCGAGGTGGTCGCCACCAGCGTCGTGGCCGCCGTTACCGTGCCCGAGAGGGCGCCCTCGACCAGCCGCAGCACGAGCAAGTTCCAGGGCTGGGTGGCGAACGCCATCAAGCTAACCGTCGCCATCGAGGCGAACATCGCCCGCAACAGCATCGGCCGCCGCCCGCGGCGATCGGCCACCACCCCCCAGAGCGGGGCCGAGATCGCCATCACCCCGGCCCCGGCCGCGTTGATCACCCCGGACCACAGGGCTTGGTCCTGAGCCGAGGTGACCCCCAGATCGCCGATGAAAAAGGGCAGGAAGGGCGCTCGCAGGCTGAACCCCACGATCGCCAGGAACTGGGCCGCCGCGATCGCGTAGAGATTGCGCCGCCAGGGGATCGCCGGCTGGCCCGCCCGGCCGCTCGGGATGGTCGATTCGACCTCGTCCATGCTGAGCGGGGCGTCGGCTGCCCCAGCGGGGCGATCGGCTTCGGGTCCGGTTGGCGGCGTCGCGGCCGGCGGCGGCTCGCCTTGGCCCGCCGGCCGGGTGCCCTTTGGGCGGAGGCGATCTGATCGTGCCATGCTGCCCGGCAGTGTACCCCGGTTTCCGCGAACGGCAACCCCGGTAGCGGCTGACAAGGTGTCACGGCCCGCGTGGTATCGTGGAACGAACGAAGCGCCCCGCGGTGGAGGGAAACATGCAGGCGGCACGTTTCGACGAGATCAGCATGGTGGCCGCGAGCGTGTCGCGGCGCGCCGCATTCCGCACCATCGCCGGCCTCACGCTGGGCGGCACCCTGGGCGTGCTGGGCCGGGAGCACCCCGCCTCGGCCCGCTGCCGGGAGAAGTGGTCTCAGAAGCGACTGAGAATATTCATTCGTCAGGCGGCGAGACGGTACGACCAGTCGTATAAGAAAATGTTGTGCGTGGCACGGTGTGAGTCAACCGGCTCAAGGTCGTTAGAGGCCTGTGCCTATAATCCGACCGGTCCCTGGCACGGAATGTTCCAGTACCTTAGATCGACCTGGCGGACCACGCCATACCACAAGAAGAGCATGTACCACCCGAAATTCGCCGCGCTCGCCACTGGTTGGATGTGGAAGGAACGTCGCCAGAACGAGTGGTCATGCTATCCGCAGTGCAGGAACAAATGACGGCAGTGAGCGGGTTCCGCCCCGCCCGTTGTCACCACGGTGCCGCTGGCAAGTGCCGCGCCAAGCCAGGGCGTACTGATTCGTAGGGACAGAAGCGCGATGTCCATCGCGAGGCTGGTTTCGATCGGCCAAGCGCGGGAATAAATCCCCGAGCTAAAGACACAATACCCAGAGGGTACCCGTCCTGAAGGATGCTGCCTGCTCTGCCGTACATCGTGGCTGATTCAGCGGTAACTACCATAGCTAGGCATCCAGCCGGGTTCGTGAATTCAGCGCGGGGATTTATCCCCGCGCTTGGCCACCAGATGCCCGCGCCCTCACCAAAACACACCCGTAAAGTTGGCGGTGAGCGCCAACGAAGGACTCCCCTCTCCCACGGTTGGGAGAGGGGGCGAGGGCCGTCAGCGGTGGCTACACCACCGCTTGGCAGGTGCCGTCGATGCAGTAGCCGAAGTCGCAGCAGCTGGCGTCGCTGCCGCAACCGCCGCCCAGCGGGGCGCAGCAGTTGAGGGGGCCGTCCTCGGCAATGTAGTTGTCGCCGCAGAGCAGGCCGGCGCAACACTCGGCATCACTGGCGCAGGCATTCAGCTCCGTCAGGCAGCAGTTAAGGGCGCCGTCGCTGGCGAGGCCGTTGTCGGCGCAGATCGCCGCCCCGCCGCACTGGCTCGAGGTTGTGCAGGCGCCGCCGGTGGCGACGCTGCCGCCGCTGTCGGGCGTGCCGTCGTCGCCGGTCATCTCGTCACTGTCAGTGGTCGGCTGGCAGGTGCCGTCCACGCAGAACAGGCTGGCGCAACAACGGCTATCGAGCGTGCCGCAGGCGCCGCCGTCCATCAGGCAGCAGTTCCGGGCCCCGTCCTCGGCAATTCCGTTGTCGCTACAAACGGTCGGGCCGCTGGCCTGGCTGCACTCGCTGGTGGCGACGCAGTAGGAGCCCGCCGGCAAATCGCCCGTGACCGACAGATCGGTGCAGGCGCCGTCGCGGCAATAGAGCCCGCTACAGCAATCGGCGCTGTACATCGTGTCGAAGCAGGCGCCGCCGTCGGTCCGGCAGCAGTTGAAGGCGCCGTCATCGGCGTAGCCGTTGTCGGCGCAGGCCGTGGTCCCGCCTGCCTGGGTGCATAACGAGGCCGAGGTACACGAGGCGCCCAGCCCCAGGCCGCCCTCCTGCGCCAGCGCCCCCCGGCCGCCGAATCGCGCCCCAACGGCGCCCGCGGCTACCGCCACGACGCCCCTGAGCACACTCCGCCGCGGCGCCGCGGTCGCGATCCGGCGCGCCAAGCGATCAAACCGTTGGTCGTCCATGCCTTCCCAAGCCCTCCCCGATGATGGTTTCCCCTGGCCGCCGCCCGGCGGCCTAAAGCCCACGCGAGGCCGGTCCCCCCTACAGGACCGTGCCGCCTTCAATAACGCACCGGACCATGATTCCGATTCGGTTCACCGCAATATTACCGCGCCAGAATATCACGGCCCCCGTGAGGCGATCTACCCCCTGCCCCCAATCCCGCGAAAGATAATCGTGTCCCCCCAAGCCCGGGGGGTAGGGGGTTGCTTCCCCACGCTGCTATGCTTCCCCCGATGGACGAATTCAAGGAGCCTCGGATGACCCAGCGACATCGAAGCGGACCCCGCCGCGGCCGGCTCTCCCTCCTGCTGGCGCTGGCGCTGGTCCTGCCCGGCCTCACCATCGCCACGCCCCCGATCGCATCGCAATCCGTGGCCGGGGCCGATGCCGACGTCCGGCCCGAGCTGCGGGCGGAGGTTGCCGCCGACATTGCCGATGGCGTCAGCGCCTACGTCATCGACGCCACCCTCGACGAAGCGATGAGCACCATCACCGGCACGCTGGACGTCACCTTCCACAACGAGGCGGCAACCCCGCTCGCCGAGGTCTACTTCCGGCTCTACCCCAACATCGCCTACTACGCCGAGGGCGACTTGGCGATCACGGAGGCCACGGTCGATGGCGCTGCCGCCACGACCGGGCTCGAGGTCGACGCCACCGCGCTCCGGGTCGACCTGGCCGAGCCGCTGCCCGCCGACGAAGCGATCGACCTCGCATTGTCGTTCACAACAACGGTGCCCATCGACGCCGGCGGCAGCTACGGCATCTTTCGCCGCGATTCGGCCAACGGCACCTGGATCCTGGCCGACTGGCATCCGGTGCTGGCGGTGTTCGAGGATGGGCACGGCTGGCACCTCGATCCCGCCACCTCGGCCGGCGATCCCACCCACGCCGCCAGCGCGTTCTACGACGTGACCTTTACCGCGCCGGAATCGCTCACGGTCGTCGCCTCGGGCCTTCCGGTTGCCGAGGAAAGCGGGGCCGGCAGCCGTACCGCGCGCTTCATTGCCGGCCCCGCCCGTGAGTTCACGGTTGTCGTCGATGACGACTACGTGATGACGAGCGACGAGATCGACGGCTTGACGATCGCGGTCTACACCGAGCCGGAAACCCCGGCGGCGGTGGCCGAGGAGACCCTGGCGATCGCCGCCCGCTCGGTGCGAGTCTTCGGCGAGCTGTTCGGCCCCTACCCGTTCACCGAGCTGGACCTGGTGGAAACGGGGCTGGCGGGGGCGCTGGCGGTCTCCTGGTCGGGGTTGATCTTCCTCGACAGCGCCGCCATGCTGGGGCGGATGGCGACCGGCGATCCCCTCGGCTACGAGACGATCGTCGCCCACGAGATCGCGCACCAGTGGTGGGGCGGGATGGTTGGCAGCAACTCGAACGACCACACCTTTATCAACGAGGGGCTGGCGACGCTGTCATCGATCATCTACCTCGAACGAACTGCCGGCGCCGAAGCGGCGGCGGTGGCGCGCGACGCCTGGCTGCTGACCCCGGCCCGCCGCCTCCTCACCCGCGGCGACCGGGTGGTCGATCAGCCGATCGCGGAGGGGCAGGACGAGCTGGCCCGCGCCGACTCGATCTACGGCAAGGGCGCCCTCGGCTTCGCCGCCATCCGCCGCCAGATTGGCGACGAGGCGTTCTTCGCCGCCCTCCGCGACCACGCTGATGCGTTCCGGTTCGCGCTCGCGGAGCCGGACGATCTCCGCGAAGCCTTCGCCGCCGCTTCCGGCCAAGACCTCGACGCCCTCTGGTCGCATTGGTTCAACGAGGCGGCCTTGACCGCCGGTGAGATCGCCTCCTTCGCGGAGTAACAGGTGTCGCTGGGGGGAGGATGGCGTCCCGCGCCGAGATCACCGGGGGTGAGCGCGGATGTATTCACCCGGACCCCGCGCAACCGCCCGGCGCGTCCGGGGCCGGGCGCGCTCGATGATCCCGCCCGGCTGGCGCCGCCGACCGGCCGATGGTTGGCTTTGCAGCGATGAAACGGACGCTCGTATTCTGTATCACGTCGCTCACGCATTACACTGATGATGGCAGGCATCAACAACATTTAGAAAGTTAGAATGATCGAGAAATGTAAATTTTATTTTATGTAAAAATGTGTCCGAATTTCGACTGATGAAGTGAGATAGTCGGTCCATTGTAATGATGTTGCGATGGCATAATTAATGGTGAACGTAAGTTTCGACATGACCAGCATGACATGACAAATGAAAATTTCTCATGATTTTATCCAATATTAATCTAGGGATTTTCATAATAAGCATATTGACATCTGGGCCAATGAAGTATAAAGTACTAGGCAGTTGCTTCACTGTGACGACGAGACGGGCGGCTTGCCACGCAACGACGAAATCGCCCGGACCCGGCGGACATTGCGGCCAAGTGACGATGCGGTCAAGAAGGGAGCGAACCAGGATGGACGGACGACGATTCGATGAGGTCACCAAGACGCTCGGCAACGCTGCTAACCGTCGCGGTGTGATTAAGGGGCTGGCCGGAAGTGCCGTTGCCAGTGTGCTCGCGCTCCGCGCCGCCGCGCCCGCTGACGCGGCCCCGGGCCGGAAGTGCAACAACGACAACCAGTGTCAGAACTTCTGTGACAACGAACGGGCCTCTTGTTGTAACGGCCAGTGCGTCGGCAAATGCGGCCCCAAGCGCTTCCTCAACGGGAAGTGTCGGTGCTGCCGCAGGCGCCGAGGTAAGACCACCTGCGAACGCGTGAACGGCTGTGGAGCGTAGGCTCCGCTCGCGATGGCCGACTCGGCCGCGGCGGTCCCGGGC
>JALZJP010000134.1 GCA_030859715.1 Chloroflexota bacterium | reverse complement strand
GCGGCGGACCGGGCATACGGTCCGCCGCTGGCCGTTGCTGGTCACGACCTGGTGCTGGCTACCACCCAAGCTCGAATCGTGACGGGCTCGCGGCCGGCATCGCGGTCGCCGCTGGCGCGATGTTGATGTTGCCGCGGAAGAGGTTGGCCGGGTCGTACTTGCGCTTGATCTCGCGCAAGCGGCCGTAGTTGCCGCCGTAGCCGGCGCGGGCCAGGGCGCCGTTGTCTTCGCCCAGGCCGGCGAAGTTCAGATAAACGCCGCCGCCCGCGCGGTCGTGCAGATCAGACCAGGCCCGCCGCGTCCAGGCGATCGCTTCGTCGTTCAAGGCCGGGTCGTCCCAGCTCGCGTCCAGGCTCAGGTTGTACCGCGCGTCGCGGTTTCCATACGCGGTCGCGTCCTCGGGCACCCGGCCGATCGCCCCGCCCAGATGTCGCAGAATGACAAGGGTTTGCGGTGTCGGCCGGCGAGCCGCCTGGGCGATGATGGCGTCGATCAAGTCGCCGTCGAGCTGGTCCAGGAAGAGCGACTTCCAGTAGTAGAGGGCGCCGTCCGGGAAGAGCGGATCGGGACCTTTCTGCGAATCGACGTAGCTCACCGGTCCGCTCAAGTCGATGAGCGGCGTCCCCAGCTCGCGCAGGGGTTGCAGCGCCCGCTCCCCCTCGGCGGCCGGTCCGGCGTACATGGCGCCGATCAGGACCACCGACATGTCCTGCCACTCGGGCGGGCAGTCGGGCAACGGCAGCATCCGCCAGAGCAACGCCTCGCTGGTCACCTCGTCCGGCGCCTGCCGTGTAAAGTCGGCCCAGGCCCGCACCACGGATGCCGCGTCCGCGAACGGGTAGGCAACCATCGCGGTGAAGACCTCGGGGCCGAGCGGGTGCAACTGGAACTCGAACCAGGTGACGATGCCGAAGTTGCCGCCGCCGCCCCGGATCGCCCAGTAGAGATCGGGATGTTCGGTGATGCTGGCCCGCACCACCTCGCCACTGGCGGTGACGACCTCGGCCGACAGCAGGTTGTCACAGGCCAGGCCCCACTTCCGCTGCAGCATGCCCATGCCGCCGCCCAGCGTGTAGCCGGCGATGCCGGTGGTGGAGACTTCGCCGCCGGGCGTCACCAGTCCGTGGCGCTGCGTCTCGGGATCGAGATCGCCCCAGCGCACGCCCGGTTGGGCCCGCGCCACGCGCTTGACGGGGTCGATCTGAATCCCCTTCATCCGCGACAGGTCGATCACTAGGCCACCGTCGCGGACCGCGTTGCCGGCGACATTATGGCCGTTGCCGCGGACCGCGATGCCCAGGTTCTGGCCACGGGCGAAGTTGACGGCGGCGACCACGTCGGCGGTGCCGGTGCAGCGAACGATCAGGGCCGGATATTTGTCGATCATGCCGTTCCAGACGGCACGGGCGCCGTCGTACTCGAAATCGTCCGGCTGGATGATCTGGCCCCGGAAGGTAGCCGCGAAGGCATCCACCGCCATGTCGTCAAGCGCGGTGCCGGCCGGGTTCGAAATCGTGACTGTCATGCGAGTTCTCCTCTGTCCTGGATGCTGCCAGGTTTGGCTCATTACGGGTTGTGGCGAGACGGGTTGTGGCGAGCTGACTCGCCGTTCGTTCGCGGCCACCGTGGCCGCGAGCGCGTATCAGGCGCGCTCACGAGCGCGTTTTCCTGCCGGCCGTGGCTAGGGCTTGGCGTCTTGCCGGCCCAAGTTGAACTGCTGGATGCGATTGTTGCCGGAGTCCACGACGTTCAGCACACCGCCATTGCTCACCGCCAGGCCGACCGGCTTGTCGAGCTGGCCAATGCCGGTGCCCGGCACACCGATCGTCCGTTGGAAGACCCCGTTGGCCGAGAATTCCTGGATGCGGTCGTTTCGCGTGTCCGCCACGAGCACGTTGCCATTCGGGTCGATGGCGACGCCGGCTGGCTCGCTCAGCTTGCCTTGGCCAAAGGTGCGGATGAAGTCGCCGTCCGGGCTAAAGACTTGCACCCGATTGTTGCCGGTATCGGCCACGAGAATGTTGCGGCTCGCGTCGAGCGCGACCCCCTGAGGAGACTCAAACTGGCCCTCACCAGCGCCTCGCCGGCCGAATTGCTCCACGAAGAAGCCAGTGGCACTGAATCGCTGGATGCGATGATTGCCGGTGTCAGCGACAACGACCGTGTTGCCGGCGTGATCGATGCCACGCGGACCGTTGAATCGGCCGGCGCCGCTGCCAAAACCGCCCCAGAACTGGATGAAGCCGCCGAAATCGTCGAACATCTGAATCCGGTGATTGCCACGATCAGCGACGTAGAGGTCATTGTTGCTGGCGAGCGCGAGGTCGGCCGGGTTGTCGAGCTCACCGTCGCCGGTCCCAAACTGTCCAAACAAGCGGATGAATTCGCCGTCCTGGCTGAAAAGTTGCAGCCTGTTTGCGAGGGTGTCGGCGACCCAGACGCGACCGCCCTGATCGATCGCCACCCCTTGCGGATTGTTGAACTGGCCGTTCTCGCCACCGGGCGTGCCGAAGGCCCGGACACAGAAGCCGCTCACGCACACGAAGTCCGGACGACACTGCAAACCACACTTGCCGCAATTATTCTGGTCCGTCTTGAGGTTGCGGCAGACTCCTCGGCAGGATTGCTTGCCCCGTGGGCAGGCGCACTTGCCCCGCTTGCACTTGGTGCCCTTGCAGCACCGCCGCTTCTTGTCGCACTTGGCGCCGGCCTTCTGGCAGGCCGCCGCCGCGTCGCCCAGACCCAGCCGGGTCAGCGCGGCGCCGAGGGCCGTGCCGCCGAGGAGCTTGACGACCCCTCGTCGGGACCGGGCTTGCCGCAAGAGATCATTGATCGCGACTTGAGCGTCTTGCGTGGTCATCGCGTGGGTGTCCCTTCTCCATACAGGTGCAGCGGCGCCACGGACTCCGTCCGCGTGATGAGGCTGGATAGCTTGGTCCACTGGGACGTCCGTCCCCGCGCGTGATCCGTGGTCCGCGCGGCGTCAATTGCTTCCCAGCCTGACCGGAGCCCGTGACTTGCGATGCGCGGGCGATGACCAGGGGAAGCGTGGCCAAGGGCGGGCGGAAGCTGGCGCTGGAACTCCCTCCAGGCCAAGTAGAAAATGAGGCTGTTGTTCATGGTTCATCGTCCTCTCTGGTCGCGGCCAGGGCTGTCTCACGTTGGCGGGGGGCACTCGCCCCCAGCCAAACTCGTCATGCCGGGTTTAGGTGCTACCTCCTTGCCGCACGTCGAACTGCTGGATGCGATCGTTGGTCGTGTCGGCGACGGTGATCAGCCCACGGCCGTCCACGGTCACGCTAAGCGGGTCTTGCATCTCACCCAGGCCGTTACCAAAACGACCCAGGGTGCGAACGAAGGTCCCGTCCGCCGTGAACTCCTGGATCCGGTGGTTGTCCGTATCCGCCACCACCACGTTGCCGTCCGGGTCGATGGCGATCCCGTTCGGCCGGTTGAAGTTGCCGTTTTCGGCACCCCGCTGGCCCCAGGTCCGGAGGAAGGTCCCGTCGGGCGCGAACACCTGGACGCGATGGTTCTCGGCATCCACGACGTAGATGTTTCGGTTCGCGTCAAGGGCGACGCCTCGAGGGGAGTCGAACTCACCCTCGCCGGCGCCGAGGTCACCGAATCGCCGCACGAAGGAACCGGTCGCGGTGAAGAGCTGAAGGCGATGGTTCCCGGTATCGGAGACGACGACCGTGTTGTCCGCCACGGCAATGGCTTGCGGCTGATTGAATTGGCCGACGGCAGCGCCGATGCTGCCCCAACTCCGGATGTGGTTGCCGTCGTTCCTGAAGTGCTGAACCCGGTGATTCTCGGTATCGGCGACGTAGATGTCCCCGTTGGCGGCCACCGCGAGGCCGAACGGATTGACGAACTCACCATCGCCCTGCCCACGCTCGCCGAATTGGCGGACAAAGGTGCCGTCCGGCTCAAATACCTGGATCCGGCTGTTGCCGAATTCCGCGACGTAGATACGTCCCTCGCCGTCGGTATCGACGCCGAACGGACGGCTGAACTGGCCCTCGCCGGCACCGAACTCACCGAACGCCCGGACGCAGAGCCCGCTGACACAGGTGGCACCGTCGTCACACTGGATGCCGCACTGGCCGCAGTTGTTGGGGTCTGTCTTCAGGGTGCGGCACACTCCGCGACAGGCTTTTTGGCCCTTTCGGCAGGCGCACTTGCCCCGCTTACAGGTGGTGCCCTTGCAGCACCGTCGCTGCTTGTCGCACTTGGCGCCGGCTTTCCGGCAGGCCGCTTCGGCGGCGTCACTGCCGATGGTCATCAGCCCCGCGCCAAGGGCGGTGCCGCCGAGGAGCCGGACGATGCTCCGGCGGGAGGGGGTTTGGTTCCAGATGTCGTTCCAGGCGGCGCGAAAATCGTTCTCGTTCATGGTTGATCTGCTCCGTAGGGTCATGGCCCTGGCGCCAAAGGCGCAGTCGAAACGAAACGTCGTGGTCAGGTGGCGCGGGCGAATCGTCGCGGTGGGTTGGCGAGCAACCTCGCCCGGTCTCGGCTGTGGCTCGATGGCACCCCCGTTCATGGGTCGCGACCGGTGGTCCGGCGCGACAGGTCGGCGGCGGCCGTCCGTGCGGCGGCAGCGGCTACCGGCGGTTACCGCCAAGCTCGAAGAGCTGGATGCGTTGGTTGCCGGAATCGGTGACGATCAGCGTTCCCGTCTCGCTCATCGCGACGCCGCTGGGGAATGCGAACTGGCCGGTTCCGGTCCCCTCCCGGCCGATCGCCCGGACGAACTTGCCGGCCGGCGTGAACTGCTGGATGCGGTGGTTGCGGGCGTCGCTGACGATTACCTGCCCGTCCGCGGAGACCGCGATGCCGCGCGGATCATCGAACTCGCCAGGCCCTGAGCCTTGGCGGCCCCAGGTCCGGAGGAACCGTCCGTCCTGGTCGAACACCTGCACCCGGTTGTTGCCCGAATCGGTCACGTACATGTTGCGATCGGCGTCGACCGCGATGCCGAAGGGGAAATCGAATTCGCCCTCGCCGGTGCCAAACCGGCCGAACTGCTGGAGGAAGAAGCCGGTGGAGCTGAAGCGCTGGATCCGGTGGTTGGCGGCGTCGGTGACGACGACCATGCCGCCCAGGAGATCGATGCCGAATGGGCCATTGAACTGGCCGGGGCCGCTGCCGGGGGTGCCAAAGCCGCGGAGGTGAGTGCCCGAGTTGCCGAACTGCTGGATCCGCTTGTTGACCGTATCGACGACATAGATGTCGCCATTCCCGGCCACGACGATGTCCGAGGGAGTCCCGAAGCTGCTTTCGCTGTCAGAATCCCCACTGATCTGCCGGAGAAACTCGCCGTCCGGATTGAATATCTGAATTCGGTCGTTGAACAAATCCGCGACGTAGATGCGGTCCGCCCCATCGGTGGCGACGCCCTCCAAACCGTCGAACTGCCCATTGCCGGTGCCGGCTTCGCCAAACGCCCGGGCACAGAAGCCGCCGGCGCAGATGGACCCCACATCGCAGCGTCGGCCGCACGCGCCGCAGTTGTCGCGGTCGTTCTTCAGGTTACGGCAGACGCCGCCGCAGGCTTTCTTTCCTCGCGTACAGGCACACTTGCCCTGCTTGCACGAGGATCCCTGGCAGCACCGCTTCTTCTTGTCACACTTAGCGCCGGCTTTCTGGCAGGCCGCCGCCGCGTCGCCCAGACCCAGCCGGGTCAGAGCGGCGCCGAGGGCCGTGCCGCCGAGGAGCTTCGCCGCACCCCGGCGTGAGCAAGCGTGCCGGGCCAGTTCGCGCATCGCCCATTGGGTGTCCTTGGTGGTCATCGCGTGGGGGTCCTCTCTGTCGTCAGGATCAGCGTCGTGGGCTTCGCCGGCGTCCCGAGCCTGAGAATCCGTGCCAATCGGGACCGCGCTTCGGGTGGTTGCTCCGTGGTTTGGGCGGCGGCGATGGCCACCCCCCGGGTCAAGCGCTGGCGATCGCTGGGCGACCGGCGTGATCCGGACGGGGGCGGGAGCTGTCTGACGATATCCATCCAGGCCACGTAGAAATGAAGGCTGGTGTTCATGGTCGTTGTCCTCTCTGGCGGCGGACCCGGTGGGAGCGTGGGCTCCACTCCCGGACCCGCCATGGTCGAGCCGTGGCTACGAGGCGGCTTTCCGGCTCGGGGCAAACTGCTGGATCCGGGTGTTGCTGACATCGGCGACGCTGATCGTGCCGCGGCCGTCCACGGCCACGCCGGCCGGGTTCGAGAACTGGCCGAGGTCGACGCCCACCCGGCCGAGGGCGAACGTGAACTTGCCGGCGGCGGTGAATTGCTGGACGCGGTTGTTCCGGGAGTCCACGACCAGGACGTTGTCATCCCGATCGACCGCGATTCCGATCGGCTCGTGCAGGTCGCCCCGGCCGGAGCCGCGCCGGCCCCAGGTCCGGACGAACTTCCCGTCGGGGGTGAAGACCTGCACCCGGTCGTTGAAGGTGTCGGCCACGTACACGCGGCCACTCGCATCGAGCGCCACGCCGCGCGGCGTCTCGAACTTGCCCTCGCCGGACCCCCGGCGGCCGAACTGCCGCCCGAAATCGCCATCGGCGGAGAAGCGCTGGATGCGATGGTTGTTGGTATCGACGACCACCACCGTGTTGCCGGCCACATCGATCCCTTGGGGACTGTTGAACTGCCCGGCGTCGCGGCCAAAGCCGCCCCAGCTCCGGATGTGGGTACCGGCGTTGTCGAATTGCTGGATCCGGTTGTTCCCGGTGTCGGCGACGTAGATATCGCCATTCCCGGCCACCGCCAGGTCGAACGGCGAGTCGAATTCGCCATCCTGGCTGCCAAACGCGCCAAAGGCGCGGCTGAACGTGCCGGCCCGGTCAAACACCTGCACCCGGCGATTGAGGGTGTCGGCGACGTAGATGTTCCCGTCGCCATCGGTGGCGACTCCGTGAGCGTTGTTGAACTGGCCCTCCCCGGCGCCGGGCCGGCCAAAGGCGCGGACACAGAAGCCGCCCACGCACACCTCGCCCTCGGCGCACTTGAAGCCGCACTTGCCGCAATTGTTCGAGTCGGCCGCCAGATCGCGGCAGACGCCGTTGCAGGCTTGCTGCCCTTGCTTGCAGGCGCACTTGCCACGCCGGCAGGTGGCGCCGTCGCAACAGCGGTCCTTCTTGTCGCACGTGGCGCCCGCCTTCTTGCAGGCCGCCGCCACGTTGCCGGTCCCGATCTTGAGCAGGGCGGCGCCGATGGCGGTGCCGCCGAAGAGGCGGAGCACGCTCCGGCGCGTGGGGGCCTGTTTCCAGGCATCCGCCCAGGCCGTCACGAAATCGTTGCTCTCCATTGGTACTGTCCCTCAATGCTGACGAGTGATGCGGTCAGACGCAGGCGCGTCTCAATCACCAGCCTATGAGGGCGGCGGGTTCCTACCTTCCGGAGAATTACCCAATTGGGAAATGGGTGAAATCACCCATCCGCGGTCGAGGACCGGACCGCGTCGCGGTGTGCTAGACTCGCTCGCCTAGCAAGGGTGGTGTTCAGAGATGGCAAAGGAAATCGCGCCAGGGATCACGGTTGATCCCGCGGTGATGGTCGGGAAGCCGGTCATCGCCGGATCGCGGATGCCGGTGGAGTTTGTGCTGATGAAGCTCGCCGCCGACCCCGACCTCGACGATTTCTTCCTCGATTACCCGGAGCTGACGGTGGACGACGTGAAGGCCGTTCTCCGGTACGCCGCCACCGTGGTCCAGGAGAGAGCCGCTGCCGACCGACAGCCAAGCACCGTATGAGGTTTCTCCTCGACCAGAACGTAAGAGCCCGTATCGGCACTGTTCTCACCGACCACGGCCACGATGTGAGGCGGATTGGACGTGACTATCCACCTGGTCTCCCTGACCCGGACGTCCTAACCATCGCTCTCCGAGAGCAACGCAGCCTCATCACGTACGATAAGGATTTCGGTGACCTCATCTTTCAGCACCGGCTACCACACGCCGGCGTGATCCTGCTCCGGCTCCCGTGGGATGCCACGATCCAGCAGGTCATCATGGCGCTGGAGCAGCTTCTCATCAGCCATCACGATCAACTCGACCGGTTTCTGGTGGTCACCCGCCAAGGAGTACGGATGCGCTGACGGCATGCCCCGAGCCTAGACCAGGCCTTGGCGGATAGCGTGGCTGGCGGCGGCGGTCCGGGTGGAGACGCCGAGCTTGTTGAGGATGCCGGTGACGTGGCGCATCACCGTCCGCGGGCTGATGCTGAGCGCCTCGCCGATCTCCCGGTCCGATTGCCCCTCGACCAGCAGGCGCAGCACATCCAGCTCCCGCGCCGAGAGCCCGGCGCCGGTGGCATCCACCGTTCCGCGGGGGATCAACGCGGCGGCGCGTTCGCGAAAAGCCGCCCGCATGGCATCGTCAGGAAGCGAACCGGCCAGCTCCTCAAGCGTCGTCCGGGCACGCTGGAAGGCCGCCTCCGCCTTCGCGGTCTGCCCCTCGGCCTGGTACAGCTCACCGCGGGCCAGCTCGACCCGCCAGAGGATCGGGCTGAAGCCGAAGAGCACCGCGCTCTGCCGGGCCGCGTCATAGGTCGCCGCCGCCTCTTCCGGCCGTGCCAGTCGGCGGAGGGCATCGCCGCGAAGTTTGACGAGGGATGGGTTCGTGCGCTCCAGGGGGAGCGCCGGGGCCAGGGCGATGATCTCGTCGATGGTCGCCAGGGCGCGCTCGGGCCGGCCCCGCGCCAGGTCGAGCTCGGCCCCAACCACCGCGTACTGCCGCCAGCGCGACGGGCGGGGGGCGCCCGGCGGGATGACCGTGTCCATGATGGCGGCGGCTTCCACGGTCTCACCCGCCGACACCAGGACCGAGGCGAGGACGGCCGCCATCGTATTGGTCCAGAAGCGAGACCCGGAGCCGCGGGCAAGCGCGAGCGCCTCCGCGAAGCTCGTCGCCGCTCGCGTTGGCTCCAACAGCTCTGTCCAGAACACCCCAAACGTGCTGGTGGCCGCGATCGTCCACTGCCGGTGCCCGATCCGCTGGGCAATGGCCAACGCGGTCGTGGCGTCCGCCAGCGCCTGGCCCAGATCGCCCCGGAGCGAGCGGGTCGAGCTCAGGGCGTAGGCGGCCCAGGCTTCGCCGGCGGCCCAGCCCATGTCGCGGGCGATCGCCAGCGCCTCCTCGCCGGCCCGCGGCCAGTAGGCGGCTTCGCGATACATGGGTGTGGCAAAGAGCATCGGCTCGCCCCCGGTGAACGACAGCGTGCCGAGGCAGGCGATCAATCCCCGCCGGTTATCGAAGTAGCGATACAAGGCGATCGCGCGCTCGCAGTAGCCCGTGGCGGCCGGCAGATCGCCGTTGAGGAAGGACGCCATGCCGAGAAAATCAAGACAGTCGGCCATCCCCTGCCGCTCACCGGCCGCCGCGAAGCGGGCCAGCGCCTCCTGGTGCAAGGGGATCGCCAGGTCCGGCTCATCGAGGTTGACGTGCCAATTGCCGATGTGGTCGAGGCTGCAAGCGATCATCAACTCATCACCGGTCTCGCGGGCAAGATCGAGGGCAGCCCGATAGTGGGACCCGGTGCGCTCATAGTCACGCTCCGCCCACAGCATGCCGAGGTCAATCAGCGCCTGCCAGGCGACGGCGTGATCGCCCGTGGCTCGTCCCCGCTGCAGCACGATCTCGTGATCGTGGCGGGCGCGCTCGAAATCGCTAAGGATCGTGTGAGCCACCCCGCGCTCGCGGTAGGCCGTGACCGGCAGCTCGCGCTGGAAGCGGCCGGCCAGCTCCTGCGCCTGGTCGAACGCCGCCACGGCGTCTCGCGCGGCGTAGAGGGCCAGGGCATGCTCGCCGGCCCGAACCAGCCACTCGACGGCCCGCGCGTCGTCCGCCTTAGAAAAATGGGAGGCGACGATGCTCACCGGGGGGTCGGCGCGATCGCTCAGCACTTCCGCCACCCGGCGATGCAGGTCCCGTCGCCGCAGCAAGGGCAGGCCCTGGTAGAGCGTGTCCCGGACAAGGGCGTGCGTGAACCTGATGCCGCTTGGCCCCGGCGTGGCCAGGACGAGGTGCTTGGCGATCGCCTGGTCCATCGCCAGGACCAGCCGTTCCTCGGCCTCGTCGCTCACCAATTGCCAGAGGTCCAACGCGACCTGCTGCCCAAGCACCGCCGCGATCGTCAGCACGTCCCGGCTGGATTGATCGATCAGCGCCAGCCGGCGCTCGATCACCTGCTGGACGAGCGCTGGCACGGGAGCGCCAGCAAGGTCTTCTAGCCGCCACAAGGACTCGGTCGGTTGCAGGCGACGCTCACTTTCCAGCGTGCGCAACAACTCGGTCAGATAGAACGGGTTGCCCTCGGCGCGGGCCTGCAAGTAGGTCGTGAGCCGTCGCTGATCGCTGGGCCCGAGGGCATACTGGCTGGTCACCAGCGTCTCCAGCTCATCTCCAGTGAACGGCTGGAGGTCGAGCCGCGCCGCTTTGGCCTCCCGCACCACGATCGGCAGGAGCCGCGACAACGGGTGGTGCCGGGTTAGCTCATCGCCCCGATAGGTGGCGATCAGGAGCAGGCCAAGCGATTCGATCCCCCGCCCGATCGCCCGCAGCAGGTCGAGGCTGGCCGGCTCCGCCCAGTGCAGGTCTTCCAACACCAGCAGCACGGGCCGCGTCGTGGTCTGGCTGGCGAGAAAGGCGCGCACCGCGGCGAAGAGCGTCTCCTGGCCGCTGGCATCCTGATGGCCGGCGTCGTGTCGCAACGGATCAGCCACGGGGCCAGCCAGGCTGGGATCGGCCAGGGCTTCGCGCCACGGTCCATAAGGCGGGGTCCGCAGCACGTCGTAGCAGTGGCCGGAGACGACCGTCACGCCTTGGTCCCGGGCCTCGCCGGCGAGCCAATCGACGAGCGTCGTTTTGCCAATCCCCGCTTCCCCCGCCACCCAGACGAGGCTCCCGTGCCCGGCCAAGAGGCCGGCCAGCCGCGTCCGTAAGATCGCTTGCTCCCGCGACCGGCCGATCAGTTCGGCAGCCGGCGCGGGTGAAGCCAGGGGAACGGGGGAGACGATCATCGAGCCCTACCACCACGCGGCGTCCAACCAATTGTGCGCTCTCATCATACAACCGGCGGCAAGCAACCAGCGGCGAACGACGCTCGCCACCGGCGCCCGGACCGCCGTCGTCGTATGCGACACTGGCCGCGACCAGGGTCATGATCGGTCGTTTCGCCCACGCGTGAGGGAGGGAGCTGACAATGGATCGAGCGACGGGACCAACATCGCCGGGCCGCGGCACGAGCCGGCGGCAGCTCTTGCGCCAAGCTGCGGCGCTTGGCGTGGGCGCCCCGCTGGCGGCGCTCCTCGGCCGGGCCGAGGTGGCCGATGCCCTCGGCCGGTATCAGACGGGGGCGACCCCGGCCGCTGGCGATGCGGTGCTGCCATCGTGGCGGCCGGGGGAGCGACGCGACGCCATCCTCGGCTTCGTCGCCGCCGTCACCGACGAGGCGGTCGCCGATTTCGTGGCCCCGGCCGAACGCTTCGCCGTCTTCGATCTCGACGGCACGCTGATGGTCTCGCACCCGATGTACGCCGAGATCGTCTTCGCCTACGACCGGATCCATGCCCTCGCCGCCGCCCACCCCGAGTGGCAGGCGACCGAACCGTACCGCACCTTCCTCAACGAGGATATCGAGGAGCTGTGGACGGTCAGTGGCCAGGCCGCCAAAGACGCCCTGGCCGATCTGCACGCCGGCCTCACCGTTGATGAGTACATGGACCTCGTTCGCGAGTGGAGCGCCACGAACCGCCATCCCAAGTTCGACCGGCCGCAAACCGAGCTTATCTACCTGCCGATGCTGGAAGTGATCGACTATTTGCACCAGCACGAATTCGCCTGCTACATCGTCTCCGGCAGCGGCCAGGAATTCATTCGCAGCTTTGCTCAGAGCAATATCGGCATCCCGCCGCAGCGAGTCGTTGGCACCGCGATGGTTACCACGTTCGAGAACGGCGGCGCCGAGCCCCGCCTGGTACTGACCGGCGACGTGCTCTACGTGGATGACGGCGCCGGCAAGCCGGAAGGGATCAACCTCGTGGTCGGGCACCGCCCCCTGGCCGCTTTCGGTAACTCCGACGGCGACGTCCAAATGTTGGAATACACCAGCGCCAGCGCGGGCGCCCGTCTGATGATGATCGTCCACCACGACGACGCCGCCCGCGAATACGCCTACGACATCGACACCGACGTCGGCCGCCTCTCCCAAGCTACCATGGACCTGGCCCACGAGAAAGGATGGCACCTGATCAGCATGAAACACGACTGGGCAACGATTTTCTAATCACCGGTGTGGCTGATCGCGTGTGGCGGCCGGCCAGCCCACCCCGCCGAACCGGGAGGTCACGATGGCCCGCTGGCCCGGAGCCGAAGCCGTCTACCAAACAGCGGATCTCTTCCGGCAACGATGCCTGATCGAGGGAAAGTCGCTGCTTTGGCCGGATCAACCAGCGTGGACGATTGAGAACGTAGATGCACTCATTGGGGCGTTGACAACTGATCCTGGGCCGAGCGAAGCAACATTCATCGACAAACTTAACGTACAACTGGCCAACGAGCCGGACGACGTGCTCCGAGTCGCGGCGGACGTACTCACGCTCTACTATCTCTATCCGAGCCGTCCCTCGGTCAAGGCCACGACGAAACTCGCCCGCATCCAGACGATCTTGGATTGGCGGCCAGACGCCCTGGCGCTGGCGGACCCCAACCGTCAACGACTGAATACCGCATTTGCCGAAGGAATCGGCGCCGCCGGGCCATCCTACGTGGTCAATATCCCCTGGCATCTGGTTTTCTTCCTCGCCTTTGCTCGTGGCGTACTGCAAGGCGATTCCGAGCCGGGTGATGCCGGCTCGTGCCAGCGCCTCATCGCAGCGATTGCCCAACAGCCCAATCGATGGGTTCAGGCGCGACAAGTGCTTCTGCACCTGCTCTTCCCTGACCAGTTCGAGCGCATTGCCAGCGAGGAGCACAAGCGGAAGATCGTCGAGGCATTCCGGCGGGACGCTGGCGGCGAGCAAGACCTTGACGACGCCCTCGCGAACATTCGCCAGGCGCTCGCCGATCGCCTTGATCGGACCGAGATCGACTTCTACCAACCGGACATCCGCAACCAATGGGACGCTGAATCGATCGAAGGATCATCCCCAGTTCCACCGCCTTCGGAACCTCACCACCGCGATGATCCCGCGGTGTTCAAGGCGCTGATCGAGGAGTTCTATCCAGATTCATCGACCAAGCTGGCGTGTCTCCGTCAATTAGCGGCGTCCATTCGAGCTGCACATGTCATCTCTCCCGAGAGCTGGGGCATTTCGCTCCGTAAGAGTGATCCTGCACCCAAATTGAACGTGGGCCGCATCCAAACGCTGTGCCTTCGCCGAGATCAATTGGACGTATGGGTAGACCGCGAATCGGCAGGCGACGATCTGTGGGTCCGTATCCAGGAGGAGCTTGAGCTTTCGATCCTGTGGGGCGGCACCGCGCCACGATCGATGCCTATTGCCTTCGGCTTCGCGTTGCCTGGATCCGACGTCGTGGAGACGCTTCCGATCCTCCGACCGATCCATCTCGCCTTGGTAGAGAGAGCGGCAACGGCCCAGCGGCGAACCAACTTCAACGCGATTCACTGTTCCGGGATGGTGGAATACCTCCGTCAGGAACTGGCGGAGGACATTCCAGACCCCGAGTACGGCACCGAGGCCACGCCGGATCGGGAGCCGGCAGGCACCAATGCCCTTGAGCCGTCCTATAGTGAGCCGTCGTTCTCGGAGATCGTCGCCCTGGTCGCGGGCCAGGGGTTGCGGCTTGACGAGCGAACGCTTCGGCGCTATCACCTGGCGCTCAAGACCCGCGGCTTTGTCATCCTGAGCGGGTTGAGCGGCAGCGGCAAGACGTGGTTGGCCGAGGTCTACGCCGGGGTGGTCGGGGCTCGGCACGCCATCGTCCCGGTCGCGCCCAACTGGACGACCAACGAGGACCTGCTCGGCTACCAGAATCCGCTCACCAACCTTTACCACGACACCGCGTTTGGCCGGTTCCTGCGCGAGGCCGCCGCTGCCTGGCGCCGGGCCGAGGCCGCTGGTCAGACCGCCCAGCCCTACCACGTCGTGCTGGACGAGATGAACCTGGCCAGCGTCGAGTATTACTTCGCGAAGTTCCTTTCGGCGATGGAAACGCGAGCGCGCGCCGGGAGCGCGGCCCTCGAATTCGGCCCCAACGATACCGTGGAACTCACACCCAATCTAAAGGTCATCGGCACCGTCAACTTTGACGAGACCACGCGGGGCTTTGCCAACAAGATCTACGATCGGGCGCAACTGGTCGAGATCGAAGCGCGCCGGGAGGACATCGCGGCCCATCTGGCCGGCCGTCCATACCAAGTCGATCTCCTGCGCATCTGGGATGATCTCCACCACGTCGCTCCATTCACCTTCCGGGTCTTGGATGAGATCGCCGCCTATGTCACGGGCGGCGCCGCGCTTGGCGTGCCGTGGGAGGAAGCACTGGACGAGCAACTCCTGCACAAGGTCCTCCCCAAGATCAACGGCGCCGATCCCGCGGTTGGGACCGCGCTCGCCACGTTCGTCGGTCGCACGGCCGGCCGCTTCCCGCTGAGCCATGCCCGCGCCACCGAGATGCTGAAGGGGTTCGAGCTGCATGGATTCGCCTCCTACTTCCGTTAGGCTGCGGCTCATCGATCCGAGCGGCGCCGAGCTCGCCGCGCCGGTGGAATGGACCCCAGCCCTCATCGAGCTGCTGATCGATTCCGCCGCCTGGGAGGCAGCGCAACTGACGCTTCAGGGCGACCCGATCCCGGTCTCGCTGCGCCGCATCGACGGCCAAGCCAGAGTCGTTGCCGAGTGGCCGCGTTCCGGCCCCGGACGCTACCGCTTGCGGCTCATCACTGATGGTGAGAGCGATGAGCAGATCCTGACGATTGCTCCGCGCAAAATCGGCTTCGACGCCTACCGGCGCCTGCTTGATGATCTCGAAACCCGGTTGCCGGTGATCGTGGCCCTCGGCTTGCAACGGGCCGGCGGCCTCGCCGGCATCCGCCTGCCGCCGCCGGGCCAGACCACGCTGGCCCAGGAGCTGGTCCGGCTCCGGCGCGCCACGCTCGGCGTCCCCGGCCGGCCGGGCCTGGTGCCGGCGCTGGCCGCGCTGGCCGGCGACCCCCACCGGATGCTCCGGAGTAGCGAATTCTGGGTCCGCCAGGAGCGCGCCCGCCGGCCGCATCCGGCGCGCCTGGCGCAGGCCGTGGCCCGCCCCCACAACTGGGATGCGGCGGGCCGGCCGCTGCACGTGCTCGACAGCAGGGTCGATCCCACGGCCGATGTCTACGAAAATCGCCTGGTCGCCGCGTTCACGACGGAGGTCACGCTCCGGCTTCGCCGCCTGGTTCGGATCTTCGCCACGACCGGCCCGGCCACGCTGCACGCCGAGGGGGAGTCGCTCCTGCGGCAGGTCACCCTGGCCCGTCGTCAGGCCGCGTTCCTGAACGACGTCTCGCCGCCGTCATCGCTACCAACCCGCACCACCATGGTCCTGCTCAAGCGGCCGCCCTATCGCGCCGCCCTGGCGGGCTATCTCGAGCTGCACCGCTCCGTCGCCGTCCGCCTCGAGGAGCCCGCCCTCGCCGCCCCGCTCGAGAACCTCCCCGCGCTCTACCAGGTGTGGGGCACGCTTCACATCTTGACCGCGCTCCTCGATGTGGCCGCCATGCTCGAATTCAGGGTGACAGGGCAACGCCTCACCGGCCGTGACCAGGAAGGCGTCTTTGTCCGGGTGCTTCCCGACGGGCAGCCCGCGGTCGAGCTCGCTCGGCAGGATGGTTGCACCGTCCGTCTGGTACCAGAACGGACAATCGGACGCACCGGCCCCCTCCGCAGCATCAGCCTGCCGCAGCGGCCGGATGTGGCGATCGCGATCGAGCGCCCCGGGCGACCGACCGAGGTGGTGATTTTCGACCCCAAGAACAAGCTCGACGGAGAGATGATCGAGGACATCGGCGACGGCAAGCCGCGCAAAGCGGACATCGACAAGATGCACGCCTACCGCGACGCCATTCGCGACGCCTCGCTCGCCCGCGTGGTCAGCTACGCCGCGACGCTCTATCCGGGGCCGGAGGTCCGCTATGCCGATGGCATCGAAGCGCTCTCCGCCTACCCGGACCGTGCTGAGTGAAGCGCTGGCCCGCCCGCTCAGGGAGTGTCCACGGCAGCTTGGCGCGCCGTAGCGAGCGTTGCGTCTCCGGCTGCTGGCGACGTTGTCCGGACCGCGAGGGTTGGCCTTAAATCGACCAGGCCGCGCCATGGCTGGCGCGGCCTGGCTCCGCGAGCGAGCGATACGGGCTACGGGGCGAGGGGGTCGGTGCCGGCGCTGACCTCCTGGAGGTCGGGGACGCCGTCGCCGTCGGTGTCGGCGGAGAGGGGGCTGGTGCCGTAGAGGTTGACCTCGTCGCCGTCCGGCAACCCGTCGCCGTCGGTGTCGGCGGACAACGGATCGGTGCCGAGCGAGGCCTCCTGGGCATCGGTCAGCCCATCGCCGTCACTGTCGAGGCCGCTATCGACTCCGGCATCGACCCCCGCGTCCGGCGCCGTCGTCGCGGCCGGCGTCTCGGCCGTGATCACCGGGTTCGGGCTGTTGGGATCGGCCGGGTCGCTACCGGCGTTGATCTCGTCCAGGTCGGAGATGCCGTCCAGGTCGGAATCGGCGGCGAGCGGGTCGGTGCTGAAGGTGAGGACTTCTTCACCGTCGCTGAGACCGTCGCCATCCGCATCGGTGACGAACGGATCGGTGCCGAGGTTGACCTCGTCGAAGTCGTTCAAGCCGTCGCCATCCGAGTCGATCTGGAACGGGTTGGTGCCGAAGACGTCGACCTCTTCGCCATCGCTGATGCCATCCCCGTCCGAATCGGGATCGTTGGGATCGGTGCCGATCTCGAGCTCACGGGCATCGGTGAGGCCGTCGCCATCAGCATCGAGCGCCGCCGGATCGGGGGTCGTGGTTGGCTCGGCGGGAGCGCTGGTGGGCGCCGGGGTGCTGGTCGGCTCGGCCTCGTCGGGGGGTGTGGCGGTCGTGGTCGCCTCGGCCGTGGCCGTGGTGGTCTGCCCCGAGGTGATCGCCCGCGGCGTGCGAGCGGCGGGGGTGCCGGCCGCGGCGGCGGCCTCGACGTCGCTCAACCGCGCTAAAATGAGCAAGCGGCCGGCTTGCGGCACCCAAAGCACCTCGCCCAGCTCGGCATCCTCCGGCACCGCGTAGCCGAGGGAGCCGGACCGGGTTTCGTCCACCGCCAGGTCACCTTCGGCCAGGGTGGCGGCGGGTGCCCCGGAGGGGCGATCGGCGGTCGGCGTCCCCGCTCCGCCCAGATCAGCCTGCAAAGCGTTGTCCGGGCCGTAGAGGAAGCCGTCGGTGTCACGCAGGATCAGGGTATTTGGCGCCAACAGCAGGGGAGCGTCGCCGGTGTTCTCGATCGTGAAGGTGACCAGGACGAAGCGGGCGCCCTCCGCCGGCGTCGCTTCGGCGGCCTCCTCGAAGGGGTCGATCACCTCGCCGATTTCGACCCGGGCCAGCTCTTGCCGGGCCGCGTCGACATAGATGACGACGTCGGCGGCGGGCTGGGCGGCGGGCGGCGTCGCGTTCTGCGCCGCGAGCACATGGGCGCCGAATCCGGCGAGCACAACACCGGCAACGAGCGCGAGCACGCGCGGCAGCACAATCATGGTCGATTCCTCCCATCCCTCGTGAAGCCACAACGCGGGGCGCCATTGCTCCGTTTACTCTACGTCACAGAAGTCTCTGAGTCGAGGACGACAGGCCCTGGCGCGGTAGGCCCGGCCAGCTTCCCGCTTTCTCCACGATGCGTGCCGGCCATGGGGTTCGCGCTCCTTTGGGCATGCGTGCCGCATGCCCGTCAGGTGCCATTCCGGCACACATGGCCGAGTATCTCCAGGAAGAGCGGGAGTCGGCACGAGTCCGTCCGGGGCGACAACGACACTCACCCGAACCGCGATCCCGCGCACTTAAGCCGGCGACGATGCCGCGCCAGATCGTCCGCCTTGATCTCATGTCACCCAATGACCGCACCAAATGGTCAAATCGGTGCGGGTCCACGATGCTCCGCCTTGAATGCGACACCTGCGCGTGAACCTATTTTAGACCATCCTCTCCGAGTCCCGGCGGGTACTCAGGAGAGGCCTCGCTTGCTTCCCGGTCGCAAGGCGGCGGGAGACTGCTAGCACTTCACCGCGATCGTGAGCCAGACACCGCGGCCAAGACCGCCAGGATCAGCCCCGCGATGTTAAGCACGTTGCGGATCGTATGGAGGCGATCCCAGCGATCGCGCAATGCCTCGAACTCGTCCCCCGACACCGGGTCCGCGGTGAGGCCAAGGAGTTGGTTGTTGATCGGCACGTTGCCGATCAAGGTGACCGCCAGCATCGCCACGTAGGCGAGCATTCCCGCCACGCCGAAACGAAACGCCGGGGAACTCCAGTCGCGGGTCAAGAGGAGGACGGGCAGGAACGAAGCAATGGTGAGCGACATGAACCCCGGCATGATGCCGCCATACCGGCGGGTCAGCGCTTGCTCAGCTTGGATCCGGTTGGAGAGAGGCAGGTTGGCGAGCCCCCGGTGGACGATTGCCCAACTGCCAAATTCGTTCCCCGTGAGCAATCCCGCGAGGACCACATTCACGACGTAGGCGATGATCAGCGCCATCCCGTTTGCTCCAATTCACGGTGTCGAAGGCCGCCAGCGTCATGGGCTGAGTTGTTGCCACGGCTCCGGCGGTGCGGCAATCCGGTCGCGCGTCAGCCCGTCGGAGTGGCCGCCGGGGGAGCCTGGGGCGGCGTGTACGGCCCGGCGGCAAGCCCGACCTGGCGCAAGAAGGTGGCCAGGTTGTAGTAGTCGCCGACACGCCGGATCAAGTCGCCCTCCAGCTCGAAGAGGGACGCCACGGAGAGTGCGAACGGTTGCCCGGTCGGTGGCAGATCGGGCCCCCACTCCCCGGTATGCGTGCCCGAGAAGATCCAGTGCGCGGCGGCCCGGTCTCCAGCCTGGAAGGCGTAGACAAGCTCGGCCCGCATATCAGGGGCGCCCGCGAGCGTGATCGTGACCCAGGTCGCGACCCCCTGCCTGCCCTCCAGGACGAACTCGAAGGCGAGGTCCTCATACACCCCGTCCTCGGTGAAGAGGGCCGCCATCTGCTCAGGGTTGTGCGCGTTCCAGGCCGCCAGCCACTGGTCCACGATCGGCGGCATCGCCGCCGGCGTCGCCTGGGCCAGGGCTCGCGGCGCCGCTCCCACCGCCAACGCCACGAACCCGCCAGCGGCAGCGCCGCGGAGGGCCATCCGTCGAGACAGCCGATCGCTTCGACGCCCGCTCTCTTGATCGTCTCGTGCATCCCGCATCGTCGTTTCTCTCCTGTTGACTCCAGCGTACTATATGTCGAATTGGACATATCAGTTCGTCTAGCCTACAAGGTGGTATGGTCCGCGTCAAGGAGACTACGGAGGCCGTCATGAATGCACTGGGCTATACCCTGTTGGGGCTCCTTGGTCGCGAACCGCTGACCGGGTACGAGTTGACGCGCCGGCTCAAGGAGCGGGTGGGCAACTTCTGGAGCACGAGCCACAGCCAGGTCTACCCTGAGCTGGCGCGGCTAGAGGCCGAGGAACTGGTAACTCACCAGGTGGTCGAACAGCGGGAGCGCCCCGACAAGAAGGTCTACGCGATCACCGACCAGGGGATGGAGGCCCTTAAGGAATGGGTGACGACCCCGGTCGGTCCGCGCACGACGCGGGACGAGCTGGTGCTGCGGGCCTATTGCGTGTGGGTGGCCGACTCCCTGGCGGCGGCGGCCCTCTTCCGTGAACACGAGCGGCGACATGCCGTGCGACTTGCTGACTACGAGGGGAAGGCAGCCTGGATGGAACAGGAGTGGGGCGAGGATCGGCACCGCCCCAGCTCGCCCCACTTCGCCAGTTACGCCGCGATCCGCCGGGGCATCGGGCATGAGCGAGAGTACGCGGCCTGGTGCCGCTGGGTCGCGGAGTGTCTGGAGGCCGGTGATGCCGGCGCTACCATCGCGGAAGCTGGTTCACCCAGGTCGGGTCATATTTAAGGCGCATCTCGTGGTCGTCGCGGCGGTCCCGGTAGGGCACCCGCCGGTAGCGTTCGTGGCCTCGGGCTAGGGCGTCGCGATCGATCTCAATCCCCAGCCCCGGCCGGTCCGGGACGGTGATCGCGCCGTCGATAATCGGGATCTTGCCGCCAACCAAAATTTCGTCGGCCTCGTCCTGCCAGGGATAGTGGGTATCGCAATCATAGGTCAGCCAAGGGGTCGCCGCCGCCAGGTGGACCATCGCCATCAGCGACACCCCGAGGTGCGAGTTGGAGTGCATGCTCATCCCGATGCCGAACGTCTCACAGATCCGGCCCAGCTCCACGACCGCCCGCAACCCGCCCCAGAAGTGATGATCGCCCAGGATCACCTGGACCGCATCGTGCCGCGCCGCCGCCGGGATCTGCTCGAAGCGGACGACGCACATATTCGTCGCCAGCGGCAGCTCGACCCCCGCCGCCAGCAGGCCCCGCCGCACCGCCGCCATGCCGTCGATGCCGGCCGTGGGGTCCTCGAAGTATTCGAGGGTGCCGGCCAGCACCTGGCCGATCGCGATCGACGTCGCCACGGTCCAGGCGCAATTGGGATCGATCCGCAGCGGCATCGCCGGCCCAAAGGCGTCCCGCAGTTGCCGCATCGTCTCGATCTCGACCGCCGGCTCGAAGACGCCCGCTTTCAGCTTGATGCTCTTGAAACCGTGGGTGGCGACGAAGTCTTTGGCCTGCGTCACCAGTTGCGGCGGGGTGAGCGCTTCGCCCCAACGGTCGGGCCGCGCATCCCCGTTCTCGCCGCCGCCGCCGGCGTACTTATAGAAGAGGTAGGCGCAAAACGGCACCCGGTCCCGCGCCCGGCCCCCCAGCAGCTCGCAGACCGGCACGCCGAGCGCCTGCCCGGCCAGGTCGAGGGCGGCGACCTCCAGGGCGCTGAAGATCCGGGCCCCCGCCCGCGGGTCGTTCCCCAGGCGAGCGGTCACCTCCCGCCGCAGCCGGTTCAGGTCCAGCGCCTCGCGCCCGATCACCAGGTCCCGCACTCGCTCCAGCTCGGCCACGGTGTCGGTGACGCAGGTGATCTCGCCCCAGCCGGAGTGTCCATCCTCGCCCACCAGCTCGACAATCGTCCGCAGCGCATAGGGCTCGTGCACGCCACTCGAGTTGCGCACCGGCGGATCGGCCACCGCGATCGGCGTCACGTGCATATCGAGGATGTTCATCCGAGTCTGCCCTTCTCCGGCGCGATGCCGGCGGCATTCGGTGTATCCCGGCCCACGACCGTGGCGGACCCCTCCGACACCCTACACCAGTTCGTGCCGCACGGCGTGGGCGACGGCGGCGGTGCGTGATTCGACGACGAGCTTGGTCAGAATGTGGCTGACATGGCTCTCGACGGTGCGTGGGCTGATTGAGAGCGCATGGGCGATCTGAGGGTCGCTCCGGCCGTCGACGAGGAGACGCAGGACCTCCAATTCACGCAGCGTCAGCCGGACTTCAGGTTGGGGTTCGTGCTCTGCCGTGGCGAGCAGCGCGGCTGCCTCGTCCAGGGCCCGCTCAGGTTCCAACGCCCGGCCCTCACGCCAGACGCCGTCAAACGCCGCCGCGCCGATCCGGCGGCGGATCGCGCGGGCGGTCCGTTCGTATCGCTGCTCCTCCGGCTGCTCGACCTGGTAGCCGAGCGTCTCCCGGAGCGCCTCGGCCGTGCCCAAGAGCCGCGCCGCCGGCACTGCCTGTCCCTGCGCCACTGCCAAACCCGCGACTCGCGCCAGCCAGTCGGCCAGCACCTCCATGGTCCGGACGCCGCGCCAGTGGCTAAGACTCCGCGCGAAGCAGGTCGCCGCCTGCTGCAGATCACCTTGATCCAGAGCGACATCGCCCAGATTACTGAGCGTGACCGCCAGCCAGTAGGCGTCGTCGATCTCCGCGAACAGCGCGTGGGCTTCCGCCAACGCTGACGCGGCGCGGTCGAGGTCGCCTTGTCCGCACGCCAGCGCGCCAAGGTTGCAGAGGGCGACGCCGATGGTGGCGGTGACCCCCTCCGCCCGGAACAGGGCGAGCGCCGCCTCGAAATCGGCCGCTCCCCGCCTGGGAAATCCCCGCGCCCGCGCCACGGCCCCGAGCAAGTTCAGAAACAGGGCGGCGGTGTAGTCGTGACCGAGGTCACGGCTGCGGGCAAGACCTTCCTCGGACAGCGCCGCCGCCCGCGAGTAGTCGCTCTGGGTGAATGCCATTGATGCCGCCCCGATCAGCGCGTGGACCTGGACGGTGGGGTCAACTGGCGCCGTCCGGGCGCGGTCGAGCGCCCGACCCAGCCAGCCGCGGCCCTCGCTCCGGTAGCTGCGCCGCAACCAGAACGGCGCCAGCTCGCCGGCCAATCGGAGACTATCCTCCGCGCTACCACGTCGCTCGAGCCAGCTCAAGGCGATCCGCAGGTTGTCATGCTCGACCTCAATTCGATCGAGCCAGTCGGTCGGCATTGGCCCTCGCCGTCTGGCTTCCCCTGAATGCTCGGCCAGCGCGAGATGCCACGCGGCGTGACGATGGCGCGTCGCCGTTTCTTCCTGGGTTGCGGCCAATTGTTCAATTCCGAACTCGCGGACCGTTTCGAGCATGGAGAACCGGGGCTCGTTCCCGGCCGCTAGCGGCTGCAGCAGATTCTGATCGACGAGTGTGCAGACGCCGTCGAACGGCGCCCGGCACACCGCCTCGGCGGCCTCCAAGCCGACGCCGCCGACGAAGACAGCGAGGCAGCGGAAGATCGCCTGCTCGTCCGGGCGCAGGAGGTCATAGCTCCAAGCGATGGCGTTGCGCATCGTCTGCAACCGGGCCGGTTGGTCGCGCGGGCCCGATGCCAGGAGCGGCAGGCGGCGGCCGAGCCGGGCGAGCAGGGCCGGCGGTGGCAAGACGCGGCTGTGCGCCGCCGCCAGCTCGATCGCCAGCGGCAACCCATCGAGTCGCCGGCAGATCTCCGCTACCACCGGCGCGTTCAGCTCGTCGAGCCGGAATGCCGGCTCAACCGCGGCCGCCCGCGCCACGAATACCCGCACCGCGGCGGCTTGCCGCACCGTGTCGAGCACTCGCCGGCCGCCGGCGACCACGTCCGGAAGGGCCAGTGGCGGGACCGGCACGTCGTGCTCGCCGGTGAGCCGGAGCCGGGCCCGACTGGTGATCAGCGCGGTCAGATTTGGACTGGCGGCGAGGAGTTCGCCGACCAGACCGGCGGCCGGCAGCAGATGCTCGAAGTTGTCGAGCAGGAGCAGGAGATCGCGCTCCCGCAGCACGCGCCTCAGGTGGTCCGCGAGCGGGACTCCTCCCGTCTCGCGAACGCCGGTCGCCCGGGCGATCGCCGTGGCCAAGAGGGTTGGCTCGCGCACCGGCGCCAACGAGACGAAGATCGCTCCATCCGCGAATGCGCTCGCCGCCTCGCTGGCCGCCGCCAGCGCCAAGCGGGTCTTGCCGACGCCGCCCGGCCCGGTCAGGACCAGCAACCGGGGCCGGCGCGACCGCAGCACCCTGGCCAGGGTCGCCACCTCGGTGTCTCGTCCGATCAGCTCATCCAGCGGGGCGGGCAGATCATGTCGTCCCCGCCGGGGCACTGGCGTGAGGCGTGAGAGATGGGGAATGGCCGAGTCGGACGGGGAAGACGGTCTGTTGCTCATGCCCCACCGTGCCAGGATCGTCGCCGATCCCATTATGGCCAGCGATGGGCCTCCCGTCGAGGGGCACGGTTCAGGACTGATGAGCGCGCGATGTCAATGCCGCGTGGTGAGGATAAGTACGCGGCCTCACCCCCGCGGCCCTGGCAACCGGACCAGCCCCGGGTGCTGACGGCCGCAACCCAGCGGGCCAGGCGTGGCTCACCCGCTCTGCCGAAAGCCACGCCCCTGGTCCGGGCGACAGCGCGTGCTGTCGCCCGATCCCAACGCTACGTCACGGCGTGGTACCGTAGCCGGTCGCCAGGAAAGAGGAGCATGGCGCCTTGGCGAGCGTGGTGTTCAGGGAGAAGGGAAGCGTATCCCCGGCGGGAAGCGTGCCGCCGCCAACGGTGCCGATCGTGTACTCGGTCGGAACGCCGCCCTATCGAAACAGACGCCGGCGACGATCACGAACCCTCCGAGCTCCTCTTTATACCCGTTGCGGAAGATGCCGATGATGGCGTCCTCGTCACCATTGACCTCGTCCACGATCAGATCCCGCGCGACCGCGATGCCCGCCACCGTTGCCCAGCGTCGGTGGCCCTCCGGGTGACCATCGGGCTACATGATTCACGAGCGATCGCGGTCAATTCCTGGGCGCGAACACTCCTCATTGGAGCCTCCGCGGCAGACCGCCGTGACGCGTCGCGGTACCAGCGCCGGGACGCGTCACCGCGTGCTATCGGAACCCGAGCGGGATGCTCACCGGCGTCGTCTGGCCGCCCGTCGCTGCCGCGACGGCGATCTTGGCGGCGCCGCTCCCTTTGGCCCATCGTCCGGGTCGTCCCCTCGCCCCTTGCCCGCCGGACGGTGCTCGCCATCCACACAGTCCTCGGCACTCAGCCGGCAGCAGGTTCCATCCGGGCCCTTGCCACAGGGGAAGAGCTTCGTCTGCTCCGCCGCCGCCCGCTCCTGACAGCACGTTTCGAGACTGGCGCAAAAGTGCTTCGACTGCCCCGACCCATCGGTCAATGCGCAACACACGTCCTTCGGGCCACAGGCCGCGGCACAGCTCCCGCAATGCTGACGGTCAGCTGGATCGGTTGGCCGGCCATTGCAACAGATTTCGCCGGCGTCGAGGCGGGTCTCCCCACAGCAGGTGGCATCGTCGGGACAGCAGGTGCCGTGCGGCCCGGTGCCACAGGGCACGTGCAATTTCCCCGTGTCCAGCGTCTGCTTGAGGCAGCACTCCTCCTGCCGCCGGCACTCCCAGTCCGGCCCCAAGTCGCCATGGTTGAAGCAACAGATTTCCCAGGGAGCGCACGCTTTGCCACACGCGCCACAATGCCGGTGATCGCCACCATCGGGGAAGGCGCACTCGCCCTTGCAGCAGCGATACGGCGCCCCACAGCACACCTGCCCACAGCAGACCACGCCCTCGACGCAATCCCGATCCGTCTCGCAGATGTCGTCCGGGTCGGCCTGCTCACCGGCGCATTTTCCATTGTCGCAGTGCATGCCCGGCGGACACTTGTTGCCGCACTTGCCGCAATGCCCGGTGCTCGTCGTCAGCACCGTGCAATGCTCCTTGCCCTGCGCGCTCGTGCAGCAGGCGAGTTCCGGACCCGTCCCGTGGCAGCACTTGTTGCCGCAGCACAAATCGTTGCAGCACTCCGTATCGACGTCGCAGTACTGGCCGCCCGGCGTGCAATACGGCGGCTGATCTTCGCCCCCGAGCTGGGCGACGACCCTACCCTGATGCTTCTTGCGGCCGCGCCCGCCACGCCCACCGTGGCGCCGGTCGCGCTCGTCCTGGCCGCGCCGGGGCTTGGCCGCGCCCGGCAGCGA
>JALZJP010000125.1 GCA_030859715.1 Chloroflexota bacterium | reverse complement strand
GCCTGGAGCCGCGCCAGCGGCGGCGCCGGCAGCGGGGTCTCCGTCACCAGCGCGATCTGCTTGGCATAGCCGAGGAGCGCCCAATGGTGGGCGTTGACCGCCAGCCCGATCGTGTTCGCGGGGCGCCCCGCGAGCTGGCTGATCAGCAGATTGGCGAAGAGGACGAGCACCCAATACGGGGCGTTGACCACGCCGGCGATCTGGGCCGCGGCCAGCGTGACGAGGAGGATGGGGCCGACCCAAGCGACCACCCGCAGCCACGTCCGATCCGCCAGCCAGCGCGGCCCCTCGGCCCAGGCGAGGAGCGGCTCGGGATCGCGCCGATCCTCGGCGGCGAGCCGACCCTCGGCGGTCAACGCTTGGCGGAACGCCAGTCCCGGCGCCAGCGCGGCGACGGCAGCTTGGCGATCGCGGACGGCGGCGGGCGCGGCCGGGGTCAGCAGCCAGGCGGTCAGCGCGCGAAAGCCGAATGGGGTGCTGGTGGTGTCGATCAGTTGCAAGACCGAGGCCCGGCCAACGAGATCGAGATCGGCGGCGAAGGGATGATCCGGCGGCAGCGCGACCGGCGGTGGTTCCGGCAACGCCGTCCAGTCGCGGCCGATCCGCGCCACCGCCTCGTCATTGATCGCATACATGGCGGCGGCCCGGCGCCGCCGCTTCCCCAGCCGGTGGTGATAGAGGGCCAGCGCCACGAACAGCGCCAGCAGCGGGACCCCGAGCGCGATCGCCACCGGCGCGGCCTGCCAGAGACCCCAGCCGATGACGCCGGCGCCGGCGGCGAAAGCGAGCAATCGCTGGTTGGCGACCCCGTTCCAGCGTTCGGTCAAGCCGTCCCGCTCCGTCGCATAGCGATCCCGGAGCGCGCGATAGGTCTCGTCCGGCGTCGAATCAAGCTGAGCGGTCGGCAACGGCACCTTCTCTTCACTCCGTGACGGTCGACGCGAGCCGCCCGGCACGATGATACCGCGTCCCGCCGTGCCGCCAGGGAAGTTCGGGTGCTGACTGCCAATCGGGCAACGACCGCGGACCCCGTTCTCGGTGGCGGCCGCCACCTCGCCCGAACCAATGTCCGTACACCCCTTGACATTTCGGCACGATCTAGTACAATCGTTCTAGTAGCACATCGGTTCTGGGCAGTGACTGTTCGAACCGGACCGGCGACATCGCGGTTCCCGCCGCGACGGCGGTTGTGGAGACAGCCACTCCCAACCCCTCCCCCGCCGGCACCCGCCCCCTGGCGCCAAAGGCGCCGCCGTCGCGCTCCCCGCCGCGATGGGTGCTACCACCGCATCCCGCACTGGTCCCGCTTCGCCCGGGTGAGGAGCTGCCGCTCCCAACGTCTCCTGCTGCTCACCCGGCGCGAACCAGCCAATGGCAGGTGCCGTGTCACCGTGGCACGAGCAATGCGTACTCGTGAGGTGACCGCCACCGAGGGTAAGCCTGAGCTGCCTTCTTCCCGCACCGGCGTCGCCCCGACCACCGCTCATTGTTGGAGGTAGCGACTGATGCGAACGTGGCAACCGATCCGCCTTTCCCATCCGATCCTGAGCTTGCTGACCGGCGCCTGCGTCACCCTCGCCGTGGTCGCGCTCATCTTGGCGGCGACAGCCGCCGGGGCGATCGCGGAATCGACGCCGGCGAAGGTCGCGGTCAACCCGGCCGAAATGATTGTTACCGGTACCGTCGTTGGCGTTGGTGAGGGCTTGATCGGCATTCAGGAAGCGGTGGCCACGGTCCCGGTGGCGTTTCCCGTCGCCGCCGGCACGATGATGAGCCGGGACGGGGCGGCGGCCGGGCTGGCCGATCTGCGCCAGCACGATGCGGTGTCGCTGACCGTCGATCCCGCCACCGGCACCGTGTCGCGGGTGGTCGCTGAGTCCGCGCCGGGCCCGATGTTCCAGCCATCGAACAGCACCGCGGCCGTCGCCGCCCTCGGGCTCATCATCGCCGCCATCATCCTGGCCGCCCGTCTCCGGCCGGGCGTGACGGCCGCCGGACGACCGGCGCCACGACGAGCCGGGCCGATCCACGGGCCGCGCCTGCCCCGGCTGAGCCTTCCCTCGTATGGCCGCTCCCGCCAACCGGGGTGCCAAGCCTAATCGTCTCGCTGACTATCCCAATCCCCCTCTCCCATGACGAAGAGCGCCGGATGTCCGGCGCTCCTCGTCGTTCTCGACGCCCGTCGGCCTTGACGATGCGCGCGGCGGCACGTACCCTCGGGGGCACAACCGAAGATCGCACCTACGGGAGCTCGGGGAGCCGGGCTGAGAGGGTGGTCTGACCGCGTCCGCGGTCCCGCCGCCGACCGTCGAACCTGATCGGGGTAATGCCCGCGCAGGAATGATGACGAGACCACCTCGCGCCACGATCCCCGTTCGGGCTCCCTGGCGCGATCGTTGGGCAGCGAGCGGCGTCGCTCGCCGCGGTCAACAAAGGAGGTCTCCCGTGCGCTTCGTCACGATCGCCGGCCACCCCACCCGCCGGGCCCAGGCCGCCCTCGCCGTCTCGCTCCTGATCGTTTCCATGATAATCACCGGCATCCTGCCCCGGTTCGCGGGCGATGCCCGCTGGCTGCCCGGCTCGGTGGCGCTCGCCCAGGAATTGACCCCGGTCACCGTCGCCCTGGATTGGTATCCGAACGCGAACCACGCCGGGCTGTACCTGGCCCAAGCCCGCGGCTACTTCACCGAGGCGGGGCTGGCGGTCGAGCTGTATACCCCGGCCGACCCCACCACCGTCTTGCAGACGGTCGCCGCCGGCCGCGACACCTTTGGCATCTCGTATCAGACCGATGTCTTGCTGGCCCGCGCCGAGGAGATCCCGGTCGTCTCCGTCGCCGCGCTGGTGCAGCGGCCGCTGCTCGGGATCATGGTGCTGGACGAGAGCCAGATCGCCCGGCCGGGCGATCTGGCCGGCCTGACCATCGGCTATCCCGGTATTCCCAGCCAGGAAGCGTACCTGGCAACGATGCTCGCCGCCGACGGCCTGACCATGGATGATGTCGAGTTGGTCAACATTGGCTACGAGCTGGTGCCGGCGCTGATCGCGGGCCGGGTCGATGCTTCGCTCGGCAGCTATTGGACCCACGAGACGATCCTGGCCGAGGGCGAGGGCTACCCGGTCGACATCCTGCGGGTCGACGAGTGGGGCGTCCCGCCCTACTACGAGCTGGTCCTCGTCGCCAGCGAAGAGCGGATCGGCCAAGACCCGGACTTGGTCAGCGCCTTCCTGGGAGCCGTGCAGCGTGGCTATGACGCGGCCATTGCCGATCCCGAGGCCGCCCTGGACGCCTTGGCGGCGGCCAGCCCCGAACTGGCGCGGGAGGTCGAAGCCGAAGGGATCGCCCTCCTGGCCCCGGTCTGGACCGAGGACGTGCCGGCCTTCGGCGTTCAGACCAGCGATCGCTGGGAGACGTACGCGGCCTGGATGGCGGAGAACGATCTGATTCCGCCCGATCTCGCGGTCGAGGCAGCGTTCACGACGGACCTGTTGCCGGAACCCGAGTAGGGGACGCGCCCGCCCTTCATGCCAGGCGCGGCGCGCCTGGCGATCTCTTTGCCGCATGGCGGATTGCTCGACGCCGCCGGACGCATTTGCTACCGTAGGCGCGGACGTGTCGCCCGCCGTGGTGGCATGCGTCTTGATGAGCATGAGCGCGGGGTCCACCGTGGTGAGACCGAGGGGCCGGCAGCTTGTTGAATCCTGAGCGCGGCCGGCTGCGATGAGCATCCGGGCTACTGCCGCATCATCGCCAGGCGCGTCCTCCCGGCCACCGGCCGGGAGAACCCCGGCGATTAAGCAGCCGCGGATTGAAGCGGCGGGGTTTGGCGTCTGGCAATGGTCGGTCGCCTCGAGCATGGTCACCCTGTCGCCGACCGCGGCCGCCGCCCATGGCATCACCGCGGGCTCCTTCGCCGGCACCCTGGCCGCCTTCGGCGACCTAATCCATCCCGACGATCGCGACCGCGCCATCGCCGCCTTCTTCCAGGCCTTCGCCAGCGGCGTCGATCGCTTCGTCGAGTACCGGACGCGCTGGCCGGATGGGTCGATTCAGTGGATCGTCACCTGGGTCAGCCTGGCCCGTGAAGAGTACGGCGGGCCCTCCGGCCTGGTCGCGGTTTGCCTCGGGAACGAACCCGCCGACCACACCGACCGCCTCTTCCGCCAGGCCCAACAGCAATTGAGCATGGTGCTCGACGGCGTCACCGACGGGATTTCGGTGCAGGCGCCGACAGGTGACATGGTGTATGGCAACGCCGCCGCCCAGCGCATCCTCGGCATCACCACCCTGGCCGATCTGCAAGCGATCCCCTTCCGCGAGCGGCTGGCCCGCCTCGCGAGCACCGACGACGCGGGCCAGCCCATCCCGATCCGGGACTTTCCGACGATTCGGGCCCTCCGCGGGGAGCGGCCGGACGAGATGCTGGTGCAGATCCAACCGCTCGATGGCGGCGAGCGCCGCTGGGTGACGCTCAAATCGACGCCGATCACCGACGATCAGGGACACGTCCGGTTCATTGTCAACCGGTTTCGCGATATGACCGAGGAGCGGCGGCGGCAAGCGGAGCTGCGCGACTCCGAGGCCCGGTATCGACTCCTGTTCGAGAGCAACCCGATCCCGATGTGGGTGTGGGATACGCGCACGTTCCGGTTCTTGGCGGTCAACGACGCCGCGATCCATCAATACGGGTGGCCGCGGGAAGAGTTCCTGCGGCTGACCCTGCTCGACGTGCGCCCGCCCGAGGATCAGCCGGCCATCCTCGACAAGATCGCGCGCCTGGCCACCGATCCGGCGGGGCTCGATGTCGCCGGCGTCTGGCGCCATCGACGCCGCGACGGCACCATCTTCGACGCCGAGGTGACCACTCACGCCATGACCTTCAACGAGCGCGACGCCCGCGTCTCGCTCGCCATCGACGTGACGGAGCGCACCCTCCACGAGCGCCGGCTCGAGCGGCTCTCGGCCCTCACCGCCGCCCTCTCGGCCGCCCTCGACCCGGGCGAGGTGGCCCGCGTCATCGGCGAGTACGCGACCATCGCCGGGGCCGACGCGGCCGCCGTCATCGCCTACACCGATGCCGAGCGCATCCTCACCGTGCTTCACCGGACCGGACCGCCGGCGCCGACCGGCGCCAGTGGCACGCTGTTCTCCGTCGACGAGCCGACCCTCGTCGGCCATGTGATCCAGACCGGACAGGCCATCATCGCGCCGACCTGGGACGACTTCGCCCGGCTCCATCCGGAGCTCGCCGCCAGGCGTCAGATCGCCCCCGAGATCGGGCCGGGCGACGGGTTGGTGCTGCCGTTGCTGGTCGATGAGCGCCCCATCGGCGCCCTCAAGATGGCTTTCCGCGAGCCGCACCCCCTGCCCCCGGCCCTGATCGAGGAACTGCGCACCATCGCCCATCTGTGCGCCCAGGCCCTGCAACGGGCCCAGCTCTACGCCGCCGAGCACACCGCGCGCGCCACGGCCGAAGTAGGGGAACGGGTCGCCCGCCGCGAAGCGGACCGGATCGCGATCATGGCCGATCTCTCCCGCGCCCAGGCCGAAGCGGGGCTCGACGTGCACGCGGTGCTCGACGCGGTGGCCCGCACCACCGCGCGGCATACCGGCGATGCCTGCGCCATCGCCCTGTTTCGCGAGACCGGCGACCCGGTCGTGATCGACACCATCCACCACGCCGAGCCGGAGACGCGGGCGGCGCTCCAGGGCTTCATGGCCGCCGAGTGGCAACTCCAGATTCAGGAGGCCGCGGCCCGGATCGCGGCCACCGGCGAGGCGGAACTGTCACCCGTGATCGACGTGTCGCTGCCGGTTCCCGGTCCGGCGCCGGAGCCGGGGAACACGATGCGGCGGGTGACGCTGCGTAGCGCGATGATCCTGCCCTTCCGCGCCCATGGCCGCGTCACGGGCGCGATGGCCTTGGTGCGGCTGGTGCCGGACCGGCCCTACACGGCCGATGATCTGACGTTCTTTCAGGAGCTGGGAGATCGTGCCGCGCTCGCCCTCGAGAACGCTCGCCTCTACCATGAGGCGCGAGCGGCGGTGCGCACCCGCGACGAGTTCCTTTCTGCCGCCGCCCACGAGCTGCGGACCCCGGTGACCACGATCAAGGGCTATGCTCAGATGCTGCAACGAACGCGGGCGCGGGGCCACTTGTCGTCCGATCGCGCCGCCCAGTTCCTGCAGGCGATCGATGAATCGACCGAGCGGCTCCGGATCCTCACTGACGACCTGCTCGACGTCTCGCGGCTCCGTCTGGGTCAGATGCCGCTGCGGCTCCAATCGCTCGATCTGTTGCCACTGGTGGGCAAGATCATCGACCGCTACCGCGATCAGTTCGGCCCCCGGTACGTCTTTTCATCGGACCCGCTGCCGGCGCCGGCGGTCGTCAACGCGGATCCGGACCGGATCGAGCAAGTGCTCACCAATTTGTTGGAAAATGCCACCAAATACTCGCCCGCCGGCGGCGAGATCCGGACCACGGTGGCGGTTGTGGACGGCGGCGTCCGGATTTCGGTCCGCGACTCGGGCATTGGCTTACCGGCGGAGGACATGGAGCGTATTTTCGAGCCCTTCAACCGGGCCGCGAACGCGATCCGCGACAACCTCCCCGGCCTGGGGCTCGGCCTCTATATCTGCGCCAGCATCGTCTGCCGGCACGGCGGGCACATCGTCGCCGAGAGCGCCGGCGAGGGCCAGGGCAGCACCTTCCATGTCTGGCTTCCGGCCGAGAGCGTCGCCCCGGTGCGAACGGAGCCGGTCTGATCGCGGTGCCGAGCCGATCGGTACGCCACCCGAAGTTGGTATAACCGCCAGATGGCGGCGTTTATCCTGGCGGACGTGGCCTTCCTCGCCGGCGATGCGGAATCGACCCACCCCCGGCTCTTCATCGCCCACCTGGTCTCGTTGCTCGCTCTCACGTTGTTGCCACCCCGGCGGAACGATCCGGTGACCCGCGACGTTCGCCCTTGACCATGGTTATGGCGCCAGGGCGGCGGCCAGCAGGTCGCGCCCGATCTCCATGGCGCCGGCCATGCCGGCGCCGCCATGCTCGAGGACGACCGCCACCGCGTACCTTGGCGCCGGGTCGCCGGCGAAGCCGATGAACCAGGCGTGAGGGGCTTGGCCGTCGCCCAGCTCGGCGGTGCCGGTCTTGCCGCCGACGGTGATGCCGGGGATTGCCGCCGCGCCGGCCAGGCCCTGCTCGACGGTGCTGACCATCATCGCCGCCACCTGCCCGGCGACCCCCGGCTCGACCGCCTGCCGCCAGACCGCCGTTCCCGTCCGCGAGACAACCTCGCCCTCCGGCGCGGTGATTTCCGCCACCAGGTAGGGCCGCATAATCGCGCCCTGGTTGGCGATGCCGGCGGCGGTCATCGCCATCAACAGCGGGGTCGCCTGCAGCTCACCCTGGCCGAAGCCGGTATCGGCCACCGCCGGCAGCGATTCGAGGAAGGCGGGGCTGGACGCAACGCGGCTAACCGCCACCGGCAGGTCGAACGGGACCGGCTGCTCGAAGCCAAACGCCTCGGCGTAGTCCCACAGCAGGGTGGGGCCAAGCTGCAACCCGATCTGGGCGAAGACGACGTTGAGTGACCATTCGAGCCCTTCCCGCAGGGTCCAGCGGTCGCGGCTGGGATCGGGCCGGTTGCGCTCCTCGATCAGCCGGCCATCGACATTGAGCATGCCGTCGTCGTCATAGACCGTGTCGGGGATGGCGTAGCCGGCGTCGATGACGGCGGCGGCGGTGATCACCTTGAAGGTGGAGCCAGGTGTGTACAGCCCTTGGCTGGCCCGCGGCACCAGCGGCGCCGTCGGATCCGCCACCAGGATCTCCCAGGCGGCGACGGCGGCATCCCGCTCGGTGACGGAGGCGGTGAAGAGGGCGTTCGGGTCGTAGCCAGGCTGGCTGGCCAGCGCCAGCACGGCGCCGGTCTCGACCTCGATCAGGACCACCGCGCCATCACGACCCGCCAGCCGCTCGTGAGCCAGGCGCTGGAGGGTGCCGTCGAGCGTCAGACGCAGGTCAAGCCCCGCCGCCGGCCGGCCGAGCAGGGCGTTGAGCTCCCGTTCGATCGCGTTGGCGCCGTCCTGGCCCGCCAAGGCCTGATCGTAGGTTGCCTCAAGCCCGGCCTTGCCGTACAGCAGGGGTGAGAAGTAGCCGACCACATGCGCCACCGAGGGGTCCGGGTAGACGCGGCGGGCGGTGTTCCCCTCGAACACCGTGTCGGCCAGGACCGCACCGTTGGCGTCGAGGATGCGGCCGCGCTGGATGGCGAGATCAGCGACCTGGAGCCGGGGGTTGGCGATCACCTCGCCGGTGGCGGGATCGGTGCCGACCCGGTTCGCGATCGCCTCGCTCTGGACCACCTGGATCCGCAGGAGCTGGATGCCGAGGATGATGAAGATGGTCGTCAGCACGATGCCGGTGCGGACCGTGGTCCGGGCAAAGGTGGGCAAGTCCGCCGGCAGCGCCGGCCAGAGCGCGACCAGCAGCAAGAGCCAGGCGGCGCCGAGCAGCGCCAGCCAATAGGCGTCGCTCATCCGCTCGCCGGCGATCAGCCCGGCCGCGATCAGGATCGCGAACAGGAACGTGGCCAGCCGGCGCAGGAACGTCATCGCGTACTGTTCATATGCCCGGTTTCCCACGAGCAGTCTCCGATCCCGCGATGCCGAAGGTTCGTATTCGCCGTGACGCTCTCCTTCCAGGAAAGTTACGCACATTTCCCGCTTCGCTATCCACGTTTGAGGTCAGCCGACGCTCATTGTGGCGCCTCCTGGCGACGTGCCGGATCGTTCTGAGGAACCAGATTCACTCGTAGAAACGGGCAATTTTACCCATGTGCATTGCGTCGGAACTGCCTATCTTAGAGAGGATGGTCATACCGGCGCTTCGCCGCGCCGTTGACCAAGGTAGCCCAACGGTTCTCAACGGTGAGGAGCTCATCATGGACGACCGCACGTTTGACGGACTAGCACGGACGGTGGGCGAGGCGGTCCCCTCCCGGCGCGGCGTGCTGCGCGGGCTTGGGGGCGGCGTCATCGCCGCTCTGCTCGCCCAGTTCGGGGTCGAGGAGGCGGCCGCCCAATGTGTCAGCCTCGGCCGGAGGTGCAAGTAGGATGGCAAGACGCTGAGGTGCTGTGGCGGGGCCAAATGCCGAGGCACCAGGTGCAGATGCACTGGAGGCAAAATCGCCTGTCGGGGCAGGTGCATCGCGGCTGAGTGCTGCACACACCAAGACTGTGGACCGCGTAAACTTTGCGCGCGAGGCACGTGCATCATTGGCCAAGGTACCTGTGCCGCTGGCGCTGACGCTTGCAGCGGTGGGCCCGCGCCGTGCGGTCAAGCGGGAGCGGACTGCGTTTGTCTCATATCGACCACCAATCAGACTCGCTGTGCGGGAGGTAATCTCGCCGGCGCATGCGAAGAGTGCGTCAACGACGCGGAGTGCGCGGCCGCCTACCCGAACATTCCCGGCGTATTTTGTGTCCAATCCGGCGATGCCTGCTGCCCGGGCTCAACCTTCTGCTCGGATCCCTGTCCAGGCTAATCCTGATGGGTGATGCGGCCCGACAACGAATATCACGGTCCCCGGCACGGCCGACGCCGCGGGCGCGACGACGAGCGGCGTCAGCCGTGCCTGTTTGTCATCGTCCTCGCTTGCGAACAGTCGTTCATCGCGGGAGGCCCAGTGCCGGCTTGGTGGTACATGTCGTGCTGATATGCTTGACACAACTTGCCGCCTGGCGTGGAGTCAAGAGGTGACCCGTGCGACCAACCGATACGACCTTTCGGTCCGTGTTGCCGACCCTGGTAGCCGACGCCCTTAGCGAGCTGCCCGAGGTCGTCGCCGTCGTGATGGCCGGCTCCCAAGAGGCCGGCGGGATGGATGGCCATTCCGACATCGACCTCTATGTCTACAGCGCGACGCCGGTGGACCTCACTCGGCGATCCGCCATCGCGGTCCGGTTCGCCACGCGGCGCGAGGTCGGCAACGATGTCTGGGAGCCGGGCGACGAGTGGGTCCACGCCCTGACCGGCAGCGTGGTCGATCTTATGTATCGGAGCCCGGCCTGGATCGAACGGGAGTTGGACCGGGTGCTGATCCGGCATCAGGCAACGGTTGGCTACTCCACCTGCTTCTGGCACAACGTGTTGCACTCGGTCGCCCTGCTCGATCGCGGCGGATGGTACCGGCGGCTGCAAGCGGCGGCGAGCGTCCCCTATCCCGAGCCGTTGCGGCGCGCCATCATCGCCAAGAATCACCCGATCTTGCGGCAGACCCTCTCCTCGTACCTCCACCAGATCGAGCTAGCCGTGCGCCGGGAGGACCAGATCAGCCTGCAGCACCGGGTCACCGCGCTGCTCGCCAGCTATTTCGATGTGCTGTTCGCCCTCAACCGGTTGCCCCATCCCGGCGAGAAGCGGCTCCTGGAGTTCGCGACGACCCACTGCGCCATCCTGCCGCATGACTTCAAGCGCCGGGTTCATGACCTGTTGGCCGCCGCGCCAGGGCCGGCGGTCATCCGGCACATCGGCTCGCTGGTAGACGACCTCGATCGCCTGGTGGCCGCCGAGCAAGCGCCGCCGCCCGCGCCCGAGGTTCCACGCCCGGCGGTGGCCGACCTCGACCGCGCCTGGCGGGATTGGGTTCCGAGCCAGCCCGATCAGATCGCGCTGCCGTCCAGCTGAGCCCCAACCGGCCGGTGTGGAAGGGCTGAACCCAAGCTCCCGTGCCGGGTGATCGCCGCGATCGCCGGCCACGTCCCACGGGGCGCTAAAGACACCCCGCTGCCCCACGGGAAGCCTGGTGAACCAGGCTGAAATTCGACGCGGCAGGACGTACATTTGGCGTCGCGTAGCCAATATCAGCTTCCTTCAGGATGCTTTCGTGGGGGCAGCCGGGTGTCTTTAGCGCCCGGCGTCGCCACCACGGCGATCGCCGGCGAACCGTCGGCCGCTCGATTCGGTGAGCGGCGGGCGGCGATCTCGCTGCCCAATCGCCGCGCCATCGAATCCCTCCCGGTCCGGGGAGCTTTGCCGGGTCTCGACTACACTGCTCCCGGCAAGTGTTCGACCCGACAGCCGGAGGATCGTCTAGCGTGGATACGTCCGTCATCACCGCGGCAGCGACCGCGATCGTCATGCAGCCAGCCGACGCGGTCGATTTGCATCTGCATACCCTGGCCAGTGACGGCGCCTGGACGCCGGCGGCGCTGGTCGATCAGCTCGTGGCGGAAGGGATCCGGGTCGCCGCCGTCTGCGACCACGATACCCAACGCTCGGTGCTGGAGACGATGCGGCGAGCCGAGAGGCGCGGCTTGCACATCATCCCCGGCGTCGAGATCACGACCAATTGGCGCGACCGGCAGTGGCACCTGCTGGTCTATGGCATCCGGCCCGACCGGGCGGACGAGGCGGCGGCGCCATTCCGGGCGGTGCTGGCGGAGCTGGACGCGAGGCTGACCTGGCTGGGCGAGGATGCCCGGCAACGCTTCGAGCGCTCCGGCCGCAAGCTGGCCTCGCTGGAGGAAATTGTCGGCGGCCGCCCGCTCTGGCCGTACCATGTCTTGCGGGCCGCGATCCGGGAAGGGCATGCCGCGAACCTGAAGACCGCCGCCGAGCTGACCCGGCAGCTCGGCGGCGACTTTAACGCCGACCTGCCGTTGGCACGGGTGGTGGAGGCGGCGCACCAGGCGGGGGGCCTGTGCGTCGTCGCCCACCCCGGCCGGGGCGACACGGTCGGGGTGATGACCGAAGCCGACCTGGAGGCGATGCTGGCGACGGGGATCGCGATCGACGGCCTCGAGGGGCACTACCGATCCTACACCGATCAACAGACCGCGGAGTATCGCGAGATGGCGGTCCGGCATGGCCTGCTGATCTCCTGCGGCTCCGATTCGCACGCCGCCAAGCAGCCGGTCGATCCGAAACCCTGGCGCGCCATCTGGTGCGCCGATCTGCTGCGGCGCCTCGGGGTCGAGGTCGCGCCGTTGCCGGATGGCGAGCCGGTCTGGGAGGCGGGCATGCCGCTGGCGACCAAGCCGGAGCCGCCGCCCGAAGCCGGGAGCGAGGCCGGCGCCGCGACCAATGGCGCCGAGCCCGCCGCCACCGTGCGACACACGTATTATTAGCCGGAACGACGCGCGGAGCCCGCTCTCCGGTCGGTTTTCGACGTGATCGGGCTGTCGCTGAGCTGATGCTTGTTCGTCAACTGGACGCGAGAAGGAGTAACGGCGCACCATGGGAGTCACGTTGCGAACGTTTGTCGGGGGCGAATTGGAGACCAACGCCTATCTGGTCGTCGATGACGCGACCGGTGAGGCGATCCTAATCGACGCGCCCGATGGCATTACCGAAGACGTGGTCGCGACCGCCAGGGAGGAGGGCTGGACGATCACGCGGATCGTGCTGACCCACGCCCATTGGGACCACATCGTCGATGCGGCCGCCCTCAAAGCGGCGACCGGCGTCCCGCTGCTGGCCCATCCCCTGGCCGCCGAGCGCTTGGCGAGCCCCGATGCATTTGCCGGCGGCTACGTGCCGGTGAAGATCGCCCCGGTGACCCCGGACGGGTTCCTGAACGATGGCGATAGCGTTACGGTCGGATCGTACACCTTTGCTGTCATGCACCTTCCCGGTCATGACCCGGCGCACATCGCCCTGATCAATGAGCCGGAGCTACTCATGTTCGGCGGCGACGTCATCTTCCCCGGCGGGCATGGCAACACCGCGATCGCGGGGGCGGACCAGGCGGTGATGAACCAGAGCCTGCGGCGGCTCGCCGCGCTGCCGCCCGACCTGGTCGTCTACCCCGGCCATGGCGAGCCCACCACGCTGGGGGCGGAAGCAGGGTGGCTGCGGTCGGCGTAGGAAGTCCGGCGCGATCGCCGTTGGGGCGATCGACCGCACGTTGAACTCGTCGCGTGTCACGTCGAATCGCGGATGATCAGCGAGAGGGGCATCGTCTCATAGCGCGGTTGGGGCCGCACCTGGCGGCCGATCCGTTCGACCGCCATCTCCGCCATCCGGGCGCCGAGGCGTTCCGGCCGCGCGGCAACGGTGGTCAACGCCGGTTGCAGCAGGCGGGCCACCGGGATGTCGTCAAACCCGACCACGGCAATGTCGGCCGGAATGCGCGGACCGGCCTCACGAATTGCCCGGATCGCGCCGACCGCCATCAGATCGTTCGCGGCAAAGATGGCGGTGGGGCGCACCGGCAGGGCGAGCAGGTGCTCCATGCACCGGTAGCCGCTTGCTTCGGTGAAGTCGCCATCTTGGGCCAGCGCGGGGCAGGTGGTGATGCCATGCTCGGCCAGGGCTTCGAGGTAGCCAAGATACCGTTCCTGGCGGGAATGGGAGCCGATCTGACCGAGGATCATGGCGATCCGTGTGTGCCCCCGCTCAATCAGGTGGCGCACCGCCGCGCGGGCGGCCTCCCGGTCCAGCGGGTGACAGGTATCGATGGCGACGGCGAGCTTCGGCTTGTACGAGGTGAGGGCGACCACGGCGATGCCGTCGTCGACGAGGGGCCCGAGGTCATCGAGCGGGGTTCGCATCGGGCCCACGATGACGCCGTCCACCTGGTTCTGGCGAGCCGCCAGCAGCGCCCGGCGTTCCTCCTCCGCCCGCCCGTCGGAGTTGTACAAGAGGAGATCGTAGCCGTTCTGCCGGACGACATCCTGCACGCCGCGGATGAACGCCGGATAGAACGGGTTGGCAATGTCGGGAATGATGGCGGCCACGAGCAACGTCTTGCGGGGGCGGGAGCCGCGGCCGGAGCGATCCGGCAGGTAGCCCAGCTCGGCCACGGCGGCGAGCACCCGGCGCCGGGTATCCGGCGCAACGGCGGCGCCGGAATCGCGATTCAGGACGTAGGAGACCACCGGTTGTGAGACCCCGGCTCGCCGGGCCACATCCGACTGGGTTGGCCGTTTCTGACCAGGCGCTCGCTCCCGCATCAGCGGCTCGGCAACGCCGGCGCCGGGTTGCCGGCGGCGGTGATCCGCATCGTGCCCAACGGCGGCTCCTTCACGGGAAGCGATCTTCACCGAGCCGGCCTTGCCAGCGGGAGACGGCGACATGTGCCGTTTCCCGCTGCCAAGGCTCCAATGGGGATGACGAACGATCCCGTCGTGGCCGGCCAGGGCGGCCGCTCCCCGCGGGTAAGCAGCGTGTCTTTCCCTACACAACGAAGAAAGCTCCGGTCTGGATCACTGACGCCCACCGAACGCGGAATCTCGGGGGCTTGGGGAAGCCCGCCCGATGATTCGGGGCAGCCGGCGCCTCAGGGTTTGAGCGGGCGGTCGATGAGAGGCGCCAGCCGCGCCGCCAGCTCCGGCCGCGACAGCCCGCCGATCAAGACGCGTTTGTGGCGGCTCGTCTCGCCCGACAGGAGGCGGAGGCTGCCCCGCGGCCGGTCCAAGACATCTGCCAAGTAGCGGAGCAGGGCCGCGTTGGCGGCACCGTCCACCGGGGCCGCCGTCACCCGCACCCGGACCGCTCCGGCCGCGATCCGGTCGATCCCGGTCTTGCCGGAGCGCGGCACCGCCACGACGGCGAGCACGGTCCCGTCCTGATGATCGGACAAGGTTTCGTTGACCACGGGGAACTCCTCCGAGGCGGTGGGGGCTCGATGCCGCCGCTGAAGCAACGATCGGCGACGGTGGGCGCGTGGTATACTCCGGGCGGTGTCGGTTGCAACCTGGTGCAATTTCACTCTGCCCGTCACCGGGGCGAGCTCTGCCTACCATGTGAGACATCACATGGTCCGTGGTTGACCTACCTCGCTGACAATGTACGCGGAAGGTACACCGGGTGTGATTCGCCCTCTTTCGACACTCTTCGGATTCTTCAGTCGTGACCTTGGGATCGACCTCGGCACCGCCAACACCCTCGTCTACGTGCGCGGCAAAGGGATCGTCATCTCGGAGCCGAGCGTCGTCGCCATCGACACCCGGACCCGCCGTGCCTTTGGGGTCGGGATCGAGGCGAAGGCGATGGTCGGCAAGACGCCGGAAAGCATCATCGCGGTGCGCCCCCTCAAAGATGGGGTGATCGCCGATTTCGACACCGTCGAGATGATGCTGCATTACTTCATCCGCAAGGTCCACATGCAACGCTTGATGGCGCCCCACCCGCGGGTCGTGATCGGCATCCCCTCCGGCGTCACCGAGGTTGAAAAGCGGGCCGCCAAGGACGCGGCGCTCTCGGCCGGGGCGCGCGAAGCCTATACCATCGAAGAGCCGATGGCGGCGGCGATCGGGGCCGGCCTGCCGATCAACGAGCCGGTCGGCAGCATGATCGTCGACATTGGCGGCGGCACGACCGAGGTCGCGGTGATCAGCCTCGGCGGCATCGTCGTCAACCACTCGATCCGGGTCGCCGGGGACGAGATCGACGACGCCATCATCCAGTATGCCCGGCGCGATCACAACCTGGTGATCGGGGAGCGCACCGCCGAGAACGCCAAGATCGCGGCCGGCTCCGCCTACCCGTTGGAAGAAGAGCTGCGCGTCACCCTGCGCGGACGAGACTTGCTGACCGGGTTGCCGAAATCGGTGGAGGTCAGCTCGGTCGAGCTGCGCGACGCCATCGCCCAGCCGGTGAACACGATCGTTGAGCTGGTAAAGACATCCATCGAAGAGACGCCGCCGGAGCTGGTGGCCGACATCATGGAACAGGGGATCACCCTGGCCGGCGGCGGCGCCCTCTTGATGGGCCTGGACCGGCGGTTGCAGATGGAGCTGAAGATGCCGGTCTACATCGCGGACGACCCGTTGACCTGCGTCGCCCGCGGCACCGGCCGGGTGGCGGAAGCGCTGCACCTCTACGAGCGCGCCCTCGCCTCCGGCTCCGAGCTGCGCCGCTCCGGCTAGGGCGTCATTCCGAACCAGACGGCGACGTGAATAGCGGCCGGACCCAAGATTGGGTCCGGCCGCCTGCCACGTACGTACGGGAGTTGAATCAATCCGCGGCGGCGATGCGGTAGATGACGCCGTTGGTGTCGTCGGAGACGAGCAACGAGCCGTCGTTGGTCACCGTCAGGCCGGCGATTCGGCCGAAGTGGGCGGCGCCGTCATCGACCAACCAGCCGGTGACGAACGGGTTGATCGCGACCGGCTCGCCGTCCTCGAAGTCGATGTGAACCACTTCGTAGCCGGAGGGCATTGCCCGATTCCACGAGCCGCGCATGGCGACGAAGGCATCGCCCTGAAGCTCGGCCGGGAACTGATCGCCCTCATAGAAGACCATCGCGATGGGGGCGCTATGCGCCTGATAGGTCAGGACCGGGGCCTCGGTGTTGGCGCAGTATTGCTCCGGGGTGGCGCCGATGGGCGGTTGCGAGAGGAACCGATCGACCTCTTGGTCGCCGAAGCAATAGGGCCACCCATAGTTGCCGCCCTCGACCAGACGGTTCAGCTCTTCCGACGGCTGGTCGTCGCCGCGGCCGTCGCTGCCGTGATCCATGCCCCAGAGCTCGCCCGTCGCCGGGTGCCAGCCGAAGCCGATCGTGTTGCGCAGGCCGGAGGCAAAGATCTCGCGCTCGCCCCCTTCCAGGCTGGTTCGTAGGATCGTGGCGTGCTCCAGGTCGGTTTCGGCGCAGGCGTTGCAGCTACTGCCGATCACGATATAGAGCATGCCGTCCGGGCCGATCCCGATCGTCCGGCGGCCATGCTGGGCGCCGTCGGGGAGGTCGTCGACGATGACCCGCGGCTCACCGAAGGCGCCGTCGTCGAGCACGTCGGCCACCCAGACTTCATGCTCGCCCGCCAGGTAGACGCGGCCCTCATGCAGCAGGATGCCATGAACGACGTGGAGGTCCGAGGCGACGACCTCGGTCTCGTCGGCGACGCCGTCGCCATCGGCATCGCGCAGCGCGGTGACCGTATTGGCGGCTGGTTGGGTCACGTAAATGGTGCCGTCCGGCCCGGTGGCCAGCATCCGCGGGCCATTGAGCCCCTGAGCGAAGACGCTGATCTCGAAGCCCTCGGGCGCCTCCAAGAGGCCGAGCAGGTCATCGCTGAACGGGAGCTGCTCCGGCGCCAGCGTGCTACTCTCCGCCGCGGCTTGGGGCGAGGCATCCGGTATCGGCGCTTCGGTTGCTTCGGCCACGACGCCACAGGCGTAGCGGGCGCCGCTACTGCCGTCCGGTTGGGTCTCGAGATCGTCCATGCCCGCGTGAATAATGATCGCCGTGCCGTCGCTATCGAAGACGGAGGTCGATCCCTCACCGAGGGTGAAGGTGTCAACCGTCAGCTCGGCCTGGCCGGTGCCGTCTTCGCCGGCGGTCAGATTGGCGAAGTCGCCGGCGTGACGCGCATCGGGCTCCGGCCCGCCGTGCGGGGCTCCGGTCGGGTTCCAGTGCGGCCCGGCGGTGGCGAACGGCTCCAAACCGCTGGGGTCGCACATGCCCATCGCGTGCAGGTGCCAACCATGCTCGCCCGGCGCCAACCCGTCGACGGTGATGGCGACGGTGACGCCATCCGGTCCTTCGGTAAAGGTGGCGACGCCAACGCCCTGGTTCTCGGCGTTGGTCAGCGATACCTCGAGCGGCATCGCGCCATCCGGGGCCGGGGTCGCCTCCTGGGCGGTGCCCGCCAGCGGCACTGACACGACGATCGCGGTGAAGGCAACCAGCACCGCGAGGGTCAGCGAGTAAACGGTTCGGCCGGGTCTCATCGAGGATCCTCTCTCCGTGAGTTCTGGTGGCTCACGGCGCTCGGGGGAACGGGACACACGCCACCCGGCGATACGCGCGGGCCCGCCACGGCTCTCCAGCCGTTACCCGGCGGTGCTCGGGTGCAGTGCCGGAGATACGCATGGATGAGGCCAGGCGCTCTTCATTAATGAAGCCTAGGCAACAGCAAGCGGGTCGCGATCAATCCTTGACGTGCAGCCCCCGCGGGAAATCGCAGAAGGGCTGGGCGCCGGTGTCGGTGACGCGGAAGCATTCGCTGATTTCGAGGCCCCAATCGTCGAGCCAGATGCCGAGGATCAGGTGCAGCGTCATGTTCGGTTCCAAGATCGTGGTGTCACCGGGTCGCAGGCTGATCGTGTGCTCCCCCCAGTCCGGCGGGTAGTTGAGGCCGACCGAGTAGCCGATCCGGCTCTCCTTGCTGACGCCGCCCCTGGCCGCGACCCGCCGCCAGACGGCCTCGACCCCCTCCGCCGTGGCGCCGGGCAGGGCGGCATCGAGCGCCGCTTGCAATCCTTCCAGCACGACCGCCTCGGTCTGGCGCAGCTTGGCCGGGGGACGGCCCAGGTACAGGGTGCGCGCCATCGGGCAGTGGTAGCGATGACGGCACCCGGCCAGCTCCAGGATGGTTGGCTCGCCGCTGACGAACGGGGCATCAGTCCAAGTCAGGTGCGGGGTCGAAGTGCCGATCCCGGTCGGGATTAACGGTACGAAGGCGGCGTAGTCTCCGCCATACTCCAGCGTGCCCCGGATCTGGGCGGCGGCGATCGTGGCGACCGCGTCGCATTGGCGGACGCCGGGGGCGGTAGCATCGTAGGCGGCCGCCATCGTGGCTTCGACGATCCGCGCCGCTTGCTCCATGTAGACAAGCTCGGCCTCGCTCTTGACGGCACGCACCCAGTTCACCAGCAGGTTGGCGTCGCCAAAGGCCGCCTCCGGCAACCCCCGTTCCAGCGCCGCCCGCGCCGCCGGCGAGAAGTAGTAGACATCCTGTTCAGTGCCGATCCGGCCCCGGCCGTACCCGTGCCGGCGCAGCTCCTCCGCGATCCAGTCAAACGGATGCAGATCACGGGCCTGAACGTAGTGATCGGGATAGCCCAGGATGCGGTCGGCGGGAAGGAAGGAGGTGCGCAATCCGCCGTTGCGGTCCATCCCGCGGACGATGACGAGAGGGTCGTCCCCGTTTCCCGGTACCACGACGCATTGCGGCGTGTAGAAGGACCACCCGTCGTAGCCGGTGAGGTAGTTCATGTTCGCCGGGTCGCTCACGATCAGCAGATCGAGCCCGGCTTCCGCCATCCGCTGGCGGGTCCGCGCGATCCGCGCCCGATACTCGTCCTCCGTGAATGGCGGCACCGCGCCCCTCCTTGTTCCCGCGCCACACGCCCGTGGTTCGCGGCAGGGAGCATCCTGGCGCGGACGACAAGCCCGCGCCTGCCGCGACGGACCGTCGCTAGCCTAGCGTAGAATCGGGGGATGTACTTGGGCGTGAGTGATGATTGGGTCGTCGGCGCGGGGTGCCCTCAGGGCCACTGGAAGTCCGCGCTGATCGCCACGGAAGTCCTTTCAAGACTGAACCCGAATTGTCCTCCGTGGATCAGGATAGTCCGCTCATTGTATTATCGAATGTTACGAATCCGGCGCTTCTTCCTTAGTCCTGAAAGGACTTCGTGGTGCTCAGCGCGGACTTCTAGTCCAGCGCCGTGACCACCGACGATCGATGTGCATACCCTTCACCCGAAATCCGTAGCAGTGAGAGTGCCTCGTTGCCACGGTCTCGGCCGGTTCGAGACTAGCGGCGTGGTCTTCGGCTTCTCGTTGCCTTCCGGCCGCGGGCGCTTCGCCAGCTTGTCTTTGCGCTTGGGCTGCCGCGCCGGGCTGGCTTGCTGCTCGACGCCGCCGTCGGCGGCGCCGGCGACCGTGAGGACCATGCGTTCGATCGTGGCCCAAGTGCCGCCCGGCAGGCGGGCCGAGCCGGAGTACGTCGCCGGCACCGGCGTCACCGTGATCGCGGTGTCATCGTCCGCGGCCGCGATCGCCTTGGTCACGTCGAAGCTCATGTTCGCGGTGTGTTGCCCGTGGCCGGGGTGGTCCCACGGTTGGAGGCCGAAGAGCCCGATGGCTCCGACAAACGAGCGATCCCGCGGGCTCGACCTGGCGCCCGTGGCGCCGACATGGACCTCGTAGATGACGCCCTCCACGCCGCCGCCGGCCACCCCTTCGAGCGTGAGCGTGGTCCGCGCGGGTGTGCCCTGATTGGCGGCTTGCAACCTGGAGCCGGCCTCCTTGCGCACCGGGATCTTAACCTCGGCCGGGCGTGGCCCCAGGGAGAGATCGTCCCCGACCGATTTGGCGCCCACGACCGTGGCCTCGCCGGCCGCGGAGAACGACGGCTCGGAGGCGGTGGCGGCGGACCGCGCCCCCCGGCGGGCTGGTCATCATACCGGTAGCCGAGCTGGTCCACGGTATCGAGGATCTGGCGGCCGGTCATCTCTACCCGGTTGCCATTCTCGTTGTAGAAGCGATAGGTCGTGGTCAGGAAGGCGCCGCTGGTCGGGTTCGCCCGGCCGCCGCCAAGCTGGAGCCACTCCTCCCACAAGCGATCGATATTCGCGTGGTGAATCCAGAACACCGGGTCTTTCGCCGCGTCCTGGACACTTCGCATGAAGCCGCCGACCCACACATGGACATGGTTGTGTGGGGACTGTTCGAGCTGCCCTCTCGTGTCCGGACCACCCCCGAAGCTCGTTCCGAAATCGCGCTGGGTACATTCGGTGGTGGCGAGGGCGGCCGAGGCATCGAAAATCTGGTCCTGGTCGGGATCCGGCTCCTCACCGCCGTTCACGGTCGCCGATCGCTGCACGTACAGGACATTGCCTGAAGTACGGAACGGCAACGGCAGCACGCGCTGTCCGGCGTCGCTGTAGTTCCAGTAGGGGAGCGCGAAATCGGGGTCACCACTGGCCTTGCGGAGGATGCGCTCGAACCAGTAGACGTACATCCGGTGCCAGGCGAGAAAGTGAATATCGCCGTGCTGGCAGCTGTTCGCGTGGATGCTGGCTTGGAACGCCCAACTCGTGGGATCGCTGGCCGGGCGCCGCTTCATCACGGCCACGCCGCGGGCGAATGCCGCCAGCTCCGGGCCATCGGCGGCCAAGGAGTGGAGATTGGGCCGCACCCGCGTGGCGGGCGGCTTCGGGCGCCGCTTGCAGACCCCGCCCTGGCAGGACTGGCCCTTGGCGCAGCACTTCCGCTTGCAGCGCCGGGCTTTGGGGCACGACGTCTGTCCGTCCTTCCTCGTTCGCTTCTTCTTGGCCGCCTCGATCGCGAAGTCCGCGCCCTGCTCGAGACCGGCGAGCGCCAGCAAGCCGCCGGCCAGCGCGCCCACCAAGGAGCGACGTGAGGCGGCGGCAGTGAAGGAGCGGGCGAGGGAATCGAAGCGGTCACTTGACACGGGAAACCTCAAGGATGAATTGCCGGCGGCCGCCCGCCGCCGGCAGATTTGGCGTTCAGACGCCGGGATGCGTACGGCCACGGGTGGACGCACCCGGGAAACCGCCGTCCGGCGCC
>JALZJP010000108.1 GCA_030859715.1 Chloroflexota bacterium | reverse complement strand
GGCGCCGGCGCCGGCGGCTTCCTCGTCGGCAGCCGCGAGGCCCATTCCGGCGCGGCCGCCCCGCCCGCGGTTGGCGCTTCCAGCCGGCAGGGCGCCAACGTGTTGGTGGCGGCGTGGGAAGAGGACGCGCAGACCCTCGATCCGGCGAAAACGATTTGCGGCCACGAGGTCCGCATCGTCAACCAGTTCGGCAACACGCTCTGGGGCTTGGAGGGGACGGCCACCGAGCCGGTGCCGATGCTGGCCGATAGTTGGGAGAGTTCCGAGGATGGGCTGACCTGGACCGTTACCTTGAAGCCCGAGCTGACGTTCCAGGACGGCACGGCCTGCGACGCGGAGGCGGTGAAGTGGAGCTTTGACCGCTTCCTCGACGCCGACCATCCCTTCTACGACCCGCCCTACAATCTGCTCAGCTACTACCTGGGCGGGCCGGATCTCGACTATGGAATCGCCGCGGTCGAGGTCGTTGACCCGACGACGCTGATCTTCACCCTGAAGGAGGCGAGCGCCAACTTCGAAACCGACATGATGAACGGCTACGCGGCGGTCGTCTCGCCAGCCGCGGTTGAAGCCGCCGGCAACGCCGGGTTCGGCCAGATGCCCGTCTCTACCGGTCCCTACCAGGTCACCACCTGGGAGCCGGGCGTGCGGTTGGTGCTCGACCGAAACGATGGGTACCACGGGGAGCCGGCGCGAATCGAGCAGGTCATCATCCGGCCGATCGTGGAGAACGCGGCGCGCTTCGCCGCCCTCCAACAGGGCGAGGTCGATTTCATCGCCGCCATGGGGCCGGAGTTCATTCCCCTGGTCGAGCAGGACCCCAACCTCCAGTTGTTGCAGAGCCCCGGCTTCCACATCTGGTGGATCGCGCTCAACGTCCACGTCGAGCCGATGGACAATCTCCTGGTTCGACAGGCGCTCAATTACGCGGTCAACAAGCAGGTGATCGTCGACACCATCCTCCAGGGCGCGGCGACGCTGTCCAACGGACCGACGATCGCGCATTCCTGGGGCAACAACCCGGAGGTCGCGCCATACCCGTACGATCCCGAGATGGCGCGGAGCCTGCTGGCCGAGGCGGGCTTCGCCGATGGCTTCGCCACGACCTTCTGGGTGCCGGAGTCGGGCTCCGGCATGATCGCGCCGACCGAGATCGCGCAGATCGTGCAGGCGGACCTGGCGGAGGTCGGCGTCACCGCCGAGATCGTCACCCAGGAGTGGACCAGCTATGTCGCCGACTGGCAGAACAACGGCCTCGACGCCGGCGGCGGCTACGGGATGGCGGAGATGAGCTGGAACTTCTCGTCGCCGGACCCGGGCCAGTGGTTCGATCCGAACCTGCGCACCGATGCCCACCCGCCGGGCGGCGGCTTCAACGGCTCGTTCTATTCCAATCCGGAGGTCGATGACCTGCTGACCAGCGCCGAGGCGTCGTTCGACCAGGAGGAGCGAGCCGCCTTGTTCATGGAAGCCCAGGTGATCATGCGCGAAGATTGCCCCTGGATCTTCATGTTCAGCGCCAACAATATCGCCGGCGCGACGGCGCGCCTCAAGGGGCTGGAGCTGAACTCCGATCCCTCCGTGGTTAGCCTTCATCTCGCGTACTTCGAGTAACGGCCCGGCGCCGGGAGCTGTTGACGACGTCACTGCCGGCTCCCGGCCTTTTGGAGAGGCGAGATGGCGCTCGTGCTCATGCGGCGGTTGGTCTGGTCCGTTCCCGTGCTGATCGGCGTCTCCCTGATCGTCTTTTCGATGATGCACCTGGCCCCGGGCGACCCGGCCCAGGCGTTGCTTGGTCCTCGCGCCACCGAGGCCACGCTCCGGGTCACCCGGCAGGCGCTGGGGCTCGACCAGCCCCTCCACGTCCAATACGGGCGCTGGGTAGCGGGCGCCCTCCAGGGCGACCTGGGAGAGTCGGTGCGGCTCAACCGGCCGGTGGCGCCGGAGGTGCTCAGACGGTTTGGCGACTCGTTCGTGCTGGCGGCGGCGGCCTTTGTCGTGGCCGTCACGGCGGGAATTGGGGTGGGGGTGGTGTCCTCCCTGCGCCGGGGCGGCCGGTTGGACAACGTACTGATGGCCATCACCGTCACCGGCATCTCGATGCCGCCGTTTTACCTAGGCATGCTCCTCATCATCCTCTTCTCGGTGACGCTCAACCTCCTGCCGACCGGAGGGATGTACGACGTCCGGCAAGACCCCACGCTGGGCCAGTTGGCATTGCATATGATCCTGCCGGCGCTGACGCTGGCGGCGGTGCCGGCGGCCGTCATCGCCCGCATCATGCGCTCCTCAATGCTCGAGGTGATCGGTCAGGACTTCATTCGGACGGCCCGCGCCAAGGGGCTGCGCGATCGCCGGGTGGTGGCGTTCCATGTCCTGCGGAACGCGCTGATCCCGGTGGTGACCGTGGTCGGGCTCCAGGTCGGCTATCTGCTCAGCGCCACCGCGCTGGTCGAGGTCGTCTTCTCCTGGCCTGGTCTCGGCTCGTTGCTGGTCCAATCGATCGTCACGCGTGACCTGCCCCTGGCCCAGGGAGCGGTCCTCGTCATCGCCGTCATCTATGTGGCGGTCAACATTGTGGCCGACCTGGTTCAATCCTGGCTCGATCCCCGCATCCATTTTGCTTGAGACCCGAGCGCGGAAGGAGGATCACGCCCGGATGGATGTCACCACCACGGCGGGACCACTACGGCCGGCGCGGCCCGAGGTCCGGACCGGGCTGCACCAGCAACCGTTCAGTCGCCGTCACCCCGTGCTGTGGCGGCTGTGGCGGAGCAAATTGGGGCTCGTCGGCCTGGCGATCGTCGTGCTCGTCGTCTTGGTCGCGGTGTTGGCCCCGGTCATCGCTCCCCGCGACCCGTACGCCCAAGCGTTGACCGAGCGGTTCGCCCTCCCCGGCACGGACGGCTATCCGCTGGGGGCGGACGCCTTCGGCCGTGACATCCTCAGCCGCCTGATGTTCGGCGGCCGGATCAGCCTTGCCATCGGCCTCAGCGCCAGCATCGTCGCCCTCGGCATTGGGGTCCCGCTCGGCTTGCTCAGCGGCTTTCGCGGCGGCTGGCTCGACAGTATCATGATGCGATTGGTCGATATGCTGCTGGCCTTTCCCGGTATCCTGCTCGCGATCGTGATCGTGGGAGCGCTCGGTCCTGGATTGGAAAACACGCTCACTGCCGTCGCCATTACCAACATTCCCTTCTATCTACGGCTCATGCGCGGCACCGTGCTGTCGGTCAAAGAGTTGGCCTACGTCGATGCGGCTCGCGCCGCCGGCGCCTCCGATGTACGGATCATGCGGACCGCGATCCTGCCGGCGATCCTGCCCTACGTGATCGTGGCCTTCACGATCAGCGTGGGGTGGCTGATCCTGGAGGCGGCGGGGCTGAGCTTCCTCGGCCTGGGGGCGCAGCCGCCCCTGCCGGAGTGGGGCGCGATGCTTTCGGAGCACCGTCAGTACATCACCATCGCGCCGCACACGGTCTATATCCCCGGCTTTATGATTCTGCTCGTCGTGGTCGGGCTCAATTTGTTCGGGGACGCGCTGCGGGACGCGACCGATGTCACGTTGCGTGATTCGTGAATCATGAGTACGCAAAGGGGGCTTGATGACAGACCAGACGCCAGCGGTCGATTTTACGAGCCGGATTCACCGGCTGCGCGGCACCCTGGAGGCACGCGGCCTCGATGTCGCGGTGCTGCAATCGCCGGCCAACATCGCGTACATGACCGGGTTTCAGGCGCTGATCTACTCGCGTCCAATCTACCTCGTTGTCTCCGCCGAGGAGACCGAGCTGATCGTTCCTGGGTTAGAGGAGGAACACGCTGGTCACGCCGGTGCCGTTGATCGGGTCATCGTCTATTACGAGCACCCCGAGCGGGGGACGCCGGGGGAGAACGCGCCGGATACGCTCGCCGCCGCGCTGCGGGCCGGCGGCGTCGCTCGGGCCGGGCTCGAGTTTGCCAGCGCACCGATCGCCTTGCGGCAGCGGTTGGAGCGCGAGCGGATTGAGACCGGGGACATCTCGGCCGAGCTGATCCGGCTGCGGCTGATCAAGGACCCGGCCGAGATCGCGCTCATGCGACAGGCGGCCGCCCTGGCCCGGATCGGCGTGATGGCCACGCTGGCGGCGGCGGCGGCCGGCCGTTCGCAGCTCGCGATCGAGGCGGTCGGCACGAACGCGATTTTGGAGGCCGTTCCTCGGCGGACGCCGGAGGCGACGATCAACCTGCTGCAGTTCACCACGTCTGGCCCCGAGACCAGCCTGCCGCATCTGATCACGACGGCGCGCCGCTTGCGCCGTCCAGACGTGGCGATCCACTCCCGCCAGGTCTCGGTCGATGGCGAACGGGCCGAGCTGGAGCGGACCTTCGCCATCGGCGAGATGGACGACGAGACGTGCCGGGTGTTCGACACGGCGGAAGCGGCCCAGCTCGCGGCGATCGCGGCGATCCGGCCCGGCGTCTCCATGCGCGAGGTGGATGCCGCCGCTCGCCAGGTGATCCAAGCGGCGGGATATGGCGAGTACAGCATTCACCGCACCGGCCATGGCCTCGGCATCGAGGCCCATGAGGCGCCCTACATCCGGTGGGACGTCGAGGATCCGATGGAGGAAGGGATGGTTGTCTCGATCGAGCCGGGGATCTACATTCCCGGCCGGTGTGGGGCACGCCATTCCGACACCGTGGTGGTGACTGCCGATGGGTACGAGACGATCACCGAGGCGCCGCTCGGCGCCGCCCAACTCACGTTCGACCGATAGCATTGCGAAGCGCCGCCACGCTCACGCGAACGCGGTCGCGATAGGAGGATACGGCCATGACAACGAACGGGCGAGTCGGCAAGACGGGCGAGACGACGCTGGGCGCGGTGTCGATGCATTGCTCGCACGATCCGGCGGCGAACTGGACGAAGTACCTGGCGGCGATTGAGGAGGCGGCGGGCCGGGGCACCGATTATCTCGTCTTCCCCGAGGTCTCCCTGCACGGCTACCTGATGGGCTCCCCCGCCCTGGGCTCGCCGGAGATGGGGGACCAGCTCGCCTATTTCCGGCGGGTGGCCGAGCCGATTCCGGGACCGACGACCGATCGCCTCACCGAGCTTGCCGCTCGCCACAATATGCTGATTCAAGCCGGTCTGGCCGAACGAGCGATGGACGGCAACATCATCTACAACTCGGCGGTGCTGATCGGGCCGCGCGGGGTGCTCGGCGTGTTCCGCAAGCTGCACAATCAGTTCGAATGGCCGGTGTTCAGTGCCGGCGATCACCTGTCGGTCTTCGAGACCCGGCTGGGCCGGGTCGGCATGTTCATCTGCTACGACCTGGCATTCCCGGAGACCGTCCGCGCCTTTGCCCTGCAAGGAGCGATCATCGCCGCGCTGACCACGGCCTGGCCGATGAAGGGCGACGACCCCGCGACCGATTACTACGGCTACACCTACGACATTCTGAGCCGGGCCAACGCGCTCTCAAACCAGCTTTGGATGGTCTGCTCCAACCAAGTGAACCGGCCGCCGACGCCGGGGTGCGCCAACTACTACGGGCACAGCCGGATCATTGCTCCGAGTGGCGAGATCGTGGCTGAGCTCGGTCATGAGGAAGGACTGGTCACCGCCACGGTCGATCTGCGGGAGGGGATCGAGCGCGGCCGCACCCGAGACTTCTTCGGCCTCAACCTGCTGCAGGACCGGCGGCCCGAGTTCTACGGCCTGATCCCGGCCACGGACATCTACAC
>JALZJP010000058.1 GCA_030859715.1 Chloroflexota bacterium | reverse complement strand
GTTGTTGACCAGCACGTGCCACGTCTGCGCCCCCGGAACGGGCGTCGCTATCTGCGCCCCCGGAACGGGCGTCGCCGTCTGCGCCCCGGCACCCCACCCGTGCTGGGTTAGCGGCGCCAACAGGGTCGCAACGAGCACGAGAGCCACGACCGCGCGGCGGTGCCACCATCTGTTCACGTTGTTCACGGATCCACTCCTCCAACGATGCGCGCGAGGCACAGAGGTGGAGGCTGGACGCCTGGGCGGCGGGCAGTCGCCAACGCTAATGCTGAATGGTGAAGCAACTACATGGAGTATACGTCCGGCCCCTAGGATGTCAAGGGCGCGGTGTGCCGGTGTGCCGTCGCGGCCAGCTTTATGCAGGAGTGGCACGATACGATCTGACCCCAGCTTCCTGAGACGTTCGTCACCTGGTTCGTCTCGCCCACGGACACCCGGGGTGGCTGGGTGAGGTGGGCGCCGCGAGGACGCGGAGCGACACGAGGAGGCTGCAACGGGGAGGGTTATTGTCGAACTCCGGCAAGAAGTACCCGGAGGGACTAACAAGGGTGCCCGTTGAGAACCGGTTGGTGACCGGATAGGCTCTATCGAGATTCCGTCGGTGTTCGGTGTCCTCGACAGCTCGCTCCAATGATCTGAGAAGATATGCCGTCGTAGCTACCAGGTCGGTGGCTCCCAGAATCCCGATGGAGGTCTCATCGTGCCCCGATTGAGCCTGCTCCTGTCCGTCGTTGCCCTCGTCCTGCTCGGTCTGGTCGCACTCTATCCGAACGTCGGTACCGAGGCGCAAGAGGGAACACCCACCCCGGAGGGCTTCGAGGTCGCCCCAGGAATCATCCGTTACGCCCTCGCCATTGCCGAGGGACAGGAGGAACCCTCCCTCTATCGCCTGACGTTTGCGCCCGACTCGATCCTCGCCGGCGAAGGAGCCGACGACCCGTCAATCTCACTGCTCTTCGTGGAAGCGGGATCCCTGACCGTCACGGTCGATGGGCCGGTCGCCATCACCCGGGGTGACGGTGCCGGCACGCCGGAGATTGTGGAGACCGGGACGGAGTTCACGGCGGATGCCGGGGACTACCTTGTCATCCCACCACTAGCGGAGGGGGAGTATCGCAACGACGGCCAGGAGGAGGTCTCCCTCGTGGCCGCCGCGATCATTCCGTCCGCAATGGGGACCCCAGCAGCGGGAACCCCAGCGGCGTAACCGTAGGCCATCGAGAGCGACGGCGTCAGTGCTGGTCGCCTCGGCCAACTCCACGGTAGTGCGGGGCCACCGGCGAGGGCGTCCCCGAGGCCGAAGACAGCCATAGCGCGGGCGGTGTGGGAGATCCAAGAGGCGGTGACCAGTTGCCATACCCCGCCTCGGGCGGCATTCCCTCGGTGCCCATCGCCATTCGGGGAGCAAACGCTCAACCCGCAGCTCGATGCGTTGAAAAGCGCTGGCCGCGGCAAGGTCTCCACCGAGACCGCTTTAAGGGGCGGAGATACCCTCGTCGTCTGGCGACTCGGCCGGCTGGGCCGCTCGCTCCAGCATCTGATCGAGGTCGTCGCAACCCTGGCGGGACGGGGGATCGGCTTCAAGCGCCTGACCGAGCAGATCGACACCGCCACGCCCGGTGGCAAGCTCGTCTTCCACGTCTTCGGGGCGCTGGCTGAGTTCGAGCGCGGCCTGATCCGGGAGCGGACCCAGGCCGGGCTCGCTGCCGCCCGCGCCCGAGGGAGAACCGGGGGTCGACCCAAGCAGCTCGCCGATCCGACGCAGCTCGAGTTGGCGCGACGGTTCTACGCCGGCCGGCAGATCGACATCGCGACCATCTGTCGCACACTCGGCATCTCGCGGGCGACGCTCAACCGGGCGCTCAAAGTTTGGGGATCGTGCCCCCACGACCAAGGGGTAGCTCGTGCTCGATGTCCCGCTGCAGCTCCTCATCGCCCTGGTTGGAGCGTTCGTGTGCTGGCGGCGGGGACCGGCTCTGGGTCGCCCTCGTCAAAGGCGTCCTCCTCAGCCTCACCTGCTGGATCACAAGCTGACGGCCGGGCCATGGCTGGTGGGAGGCATCGTCCGGAGTCCAGCCAGGCGCGGCTCTCCGCGGCATGCACATTCCGATACGGCACCGCGCCGCATAGCCCCTTTTTCAACTGACTGAGCCGTTATTGGAACCACCAAGAGCGCCGAGGACTCCTCGGTTCGTAACGCATGGTGCGCGATGCCGGCGTCTGCTACGATGATACCGCTCCGGTTGCCACTTGGCAACCGGCTCGGAAGGAGGCTCCGCCATGCGTCGAACAGTGTGTCCCGTCCTTGTCCTCGTCGCGATGCTTCTCGGTGCGTTCACCGTCGTCTATCTGCCAGCGACGGCGGCCCAGGAGGCGACCCCGGCTGGGACGGCGTGCCCGACCACGAGCGTTGAGGAGAACGAGGCGCTCGTGAGTCAGCTCTACGACGCCATCAATGCCAACGACGAACCCGCTATGGCGGCGGTGATGGCCGCGGATCTGACGCACTACACCCCAGCTCGAGGCGAGCGACCGGGAAGCCCCGACGAATTCTTCCAGGGTCAGCGCGAGCACTTCCCGGACGCGACCGTAACCGTTGATCTGCTGGTGGCAGAGCGGGACATGGTCGCCGCCTACACGAGCTGGACCGGCATTTTCCAGGGCCCCACGGCGATGTTCTTCGGCGACGAAATCGAAATCCCGGCCACGGGGCTGAGCTCCGAGTGGGTGAGCGTCGTCTTCTTCCGCATCGAGTGCGGCCAGGTCAGCGAAGTCTGGCCCCTGGCCGACCGGCTCAGCCAGTTGCGGCACCTGGGCATCATCACGGAGGAGGAACTGCGCAGCGTCGACCCCGTGGCGTCGCCAGCACCGTAACGACAGCACGGCTCAACGGCCATGCTCTGTGGGCCGAGCCACGGCGGTCGGCGC